>JAEYNS010000266.1 GCA_023412435.1 Actinomycetes bacterium
CGTTGACGCCGAGCAGCCGCATCGCCCGGATCGAGCGCCGCAACAGCCGCCGCAGCACGTAGCCGCGCGCCTCGTTGCCGGGGGTGACGCCGTCGGTCATCAGCATCAGGGAGGAGCGGACGTGGTCGGCGACCACGCGCATCCTGATGTCGTCGGCGGGCACGGCGCCGTACCGCTTGCCCGCCAGCTCGCCCGCCCTCGCCAGCACGGGGAAGACCTCGTCGATCTCGTACATGTTGTCGACGCCCTGCAGCAGGTAGGCGATCCGCTCGAGCCCCGCACCGGTGTCGATGTTCTTGCTGGGCAGCGGGCCGGCGACGTCGAAGTCGTCCTTCGCCCGCACCGCCGAGAGCTCCTCGGTCTGGAAGACCAGGTTCCAGATCTCGAGGAACCTGTCCTCGTCGGCGACCGGGCCGCCGTCCTCGCCGAACTCGGCGCCTCGGTCGATGTAGATCTCGGAGCACGGGCCACCCGGGCCGGGGATGCCCATGTGCCAGAAGTTGTCCTTCAGGCCACGACGCTGGATCCGTTCGGCAGGGATCCCGACCTGCTTCCACAGCTCGATCGCCTCGTCGTCGTCGAGATAGACGGTGACCCAGACCCGGTCCGGGTCGAAGCCGTAGCCGCCCTGGGCGACGTCGCCGGTGACCAGATCCCAGGCGAACCGGATCGCGCCCTCCTTGAAGTAGTCGCCGAAGGAGAAGTTGCCGGGCATCTGGAAGAAGGTGCCGTGCCGCGTGGTCTTGCCCACCTCGTCGATGTCGAGGGTCCGCACGCACTTCTGGACGCTGACCGCGCGCTTGAACGGCGGCTCCTCGGCCCCGGTGAAGTACGGCTTGAACGGCACCATGCCGGCGTTGACGAACAGCAGGGTCGGGTCGTTGTAGACCAGTGGGGCGGACGGCACGATCGTGTGCTCGCGCGCCGCAAAGAAGTCAAGGAAGCGCTGGCGGACGTCAGCGGTGTTCATCGGGTGTTCCTAACTGGGTGGTGCGATCGGGGTCCGGATCCTCCTGGACAGGTGGTGTCACCTGTCCAGGCCGAGAGCCTCGCGCAACTCGTTCTCCCGCTCGTCCATCGCCTCGCCCATGGTAGAGAGGAAGTCACCGATCCACGAACCGGCCTCCTGACGGGCCTTGTCGATCTGGCCGACCACCCCCTGCGGGGTGTAGCGGTGGTACAGCTCCTTGCCCTTGAGCACGACGAAGGCAGCCACGCCGACGCCGACGGCGAACCAGAGCAGCCGCCTGCCCATCACTTCACCTTCTTCTTGCCGGAGATCGCCTTGCGGACGCCGTAGGTGAACGCGGCGGTCTTGATCAGGGGGCCGCCGAGGGTGGAGGAGAAGATCGTCGACAGCTGGGCAGCGTTCTCGCTGACCACGGTGGCGTGCGCGCTCACCTTCGCCACGTCCTCGGTGACGAGGCTCAGCTTGGACAGCTCCTCATTGGTGGCCGAGACCGTGCCACGCAGCTCCTGCAGGATCGGAACCGAGTTGTGACCGAGGTCACGAACGGCGAGGCGGAGTTCCTCAAGGACCCGGCCCAGCTTCAGCAACGGGACCGCGCAGAACACGACCAGGGCGACCGCTGCCACCGCTGCGATCAGACCGGCGACCTCTCCTACCGACATGGTTCCTCGCTGTGTGGTTGGGACTGGTACGACGTGAAGCCTACGCGAACCAGCCGCCGCCGAGCGACCGGTTCCCGGGCGGTCGTCAGGGCTCCGGCCGGAGCAGTTTCTCCAGCATCTCCAGCCGCTCGGCGAGCAGGGCCTCGTTGCCGTGATCGGTCGGGAGGTAGTAGCGAGCCCCGGCCAGTTCGTCGGGCAGGTACTGCTGGGCGGCGACGCCGTGCGGGTGGTCGTGGGCGTACTGGTAGCCGATCCCGTGGCCGTGCCCCTTCGCCCCCGGGTAGTGGGCGTCGCGCAGGTGGGAGGGCACGGTCCCGATCCGGCCTGCCCTGACGTCGGCCTGGGCCGCGTCGATGGCGCGGATCACGGCGTTCGACTTGGGCGCGAGCGCCGCCGCGATGGTGGCGTGCGCCAGTGTGATCCGTCCCTCGGGCATCCCGATCATCGCCACCGCCTCGGCCGCAGCGACCACCGTCTGCAGCACCGTGGGCGCCGCCATCCCGATGTCCTCGCTGGCGAGGATGATCAGCCGTCGGGCGATGAACCGCGGGTCCTCCCCCGCCTCGATCATCCGGGCCAGGTAGTGCAGAGCGGCCTGCACGTCGGAGCCCCTGACGCTCTTGATGAAGGCGCTGATCACGTCGTAGTGCTGATCGCCGTCGCGGTCGTAGCGCACCGCGGCCCGGTCGACCGCCGCCTCGAGGATCGCCGTGTCGATGGTCGCGGTCCGGTGGGCGCGCGCGCCGGCCGCCGCCTCCTCGAGGTAGGTGAGGCCCCGGCGGGCATCGCCCCCAGCCAGTCGCAGCAGCGCCTCCCTTGCCTCCGGCTCGAGCCCGAACTCACCGGCCAGGCCGCGTTCATCGGCGAGCGCCCGATCGACCAACAGGGCGATGTCGTCGGCCGTCAGCGGCTTCAGGGTGAGCAGCAGCGAACGGGAGAGCAGCGGCGAGATCACCGAGAACGAGGGGTTCTCGGTGGTGGCGGCGATCAGCGTCACCAGCCGGT
>JAEYNS010000291.1 GCA_023412435.1 Actinomycetes bacterium
GGCTACCGCCGCCCGGGTGGCGGCGAGCCGGTCGCGGTCACGGCCGGCGAGCACCAGTTCGTCCCCGCCGTCCAGGGTCGGGGCGAGTAGGGCCGCTATCGCCCGGCCGGCATTGCCCGAGGCGCCCAACATGACGATCCGCATACGACCTCCCGAGGGTCCCGGGACAAGCGTGGCAGCCGGCGGAGTCTCCCGCTGGCAGTCCGCGGAGCTGCCCGGGAGGCGGGCCAGCGCGGGCGATGGTTAGGCTCCTGCTGTGAGGTCGCTACCGCAGCCGGGCCGGACCCTTGTGATGGGGATCCTGAACGTCACCCCGGACTCCTTCTCCGACGGTGGTGAGCACCTGGGCCGCGAGGCGGCGATCGCCCACGGCCTTCAGCTGCTCGCCGAGGGGGCCGACCTGGTGGACGTCGGCGGGGAGTCGACGCGGCCAGGGGCGCAACGCGCCGGCGCGGAGGTCGAACTGGCCCGGGTGGTGCCGGTGGTCTCCGCGCTCGCGGCCGCCGGTGCCGTGGTCTCGGTCGACACCATGCGGGCGGAGGTCGCGGCGGCCGCTGTCGAGGCGGGCGCCCTGATGGTCAACGACGTCTCCGGCGGGCTGGCCGATCCCGCGATGCTGTCGACGGTGGCCCGGCTGGGAGCCTGGTACGTGGCGATGCACTGGCGCGGCCACGCCACGGTGATGGACGGGCTGGCGTCCTACGACGATGTGGTGGCGGACGTGACCACCGAGCTGGCCGCGCGCCGCGACGCGGCCCTGGCCGCAGGGATCGCACCGGACCGGCTGGTGCTCGACCCCGGCCTCGGGTTCGCCAAGACCGCCGAGCACAACTGGGCGCTGCTGGGCTGCCTGGCCGAACTCGAAGCGCTGGGGCTGCCGGTGCTGGTGGGCGCGTCGCGCAAGCGGTTCCTCGGCCAGTTGCTCGCCGACGGCGATCAGCTTCGGCCGCCGAAGGGACGAGACGACGCCACCGTCGCGCTCACCGCCGTGCTCGCCGAACGAAGCATCTGGGGGGTCCGCACCCACACCGTCGGCCCGCACCGCGACGCGATCGCCGTGGTGGAGCGGCTGCGCGACAGCAGACAGCAGCGCCGCCGACGGGTCAGGTAGGGTCGGAGCGATGAGGAGGTGGTCCAGTGGGTGATCGGATCAGGCTGACCGGGATAGAGGTGGTGGGTCGGCACGGCGTGTACACCGGCGAGAAGTTCAGCGAGCAGCCCTTCGTGGTCGACCTCGACTGTGTGATCAACCGGCAGCAGCGCGTGGACAACCTCGCCACCACCGTCGACTACTCCGAACTGGCCGACCAGGTGGCGCAGATCATCAAGGCCGAGTCCGTCGACCTGATCGAGACGCTCGCCGAGAAGATCGCCGCCGCCTGCCTCGCCCACCAGGTGATCACCACCGTCACGGTCACCGTCCACAAGCCCGAGGCCCCCCTGTCGGTCCACGTCCGCGACGTCGCGGTGCAGGTGACCCGGAGCAGGCCATGAGCATCATCGACCTCGACGTCGACACGCTGTCGGGGATGACCCCGCTGCGGCTGGTGACCTACTCGCTGGGGTCCAACCTCGGGGACCGGTTGGAGTACCTGCAGGGCGCCACCACGCTGCTGAACGCCACCCCGGGGATGAAGGTCACCGGGATCTCGTCTGTCTACGAGACGGACCCCGTCGAGCTGGTCGATCAGCCGGAGTTCCTCAACATCATCGTCCAGGCCGAGTCCAGCCTGGCCTCGACCGTCATGCTCGAGCGCGCCCACGCCATCGAGGACGGCTTCGACCGGATCCGGACCGTGCGCTACGGACCCCGCACCATCGACATCGACCTGATCGCGGTAGGCGACCGGGTGATCCACAACGAGACACTGACCCTGCCGCACCCGCGCGCCCACGAGCGGGCGTTCGTCCTCGTCCCCTGGCTGGAGGTCGACCCGGAGGCCGAACTGGTCGGGCACGGACGGGTGGCCGAGCTTGTCGCCCGGCTGGACACAGCCGGCGTGCGCAAGCGGGACGACCTGGTCGTCGAACTCTGATGACCCCCGCCGGCCCGGCGCCGACCGTCCGGCCCACCAGCTGGCGCACCGTCGCCCTGGCGGTGCTGACCGGCGCAGCGGTGGGGTGGGGGCTGTTCTTCGCCCTCGACCGGTTGCAGCAGCCGCTGCCCGTTCCGCCGCTGTTCGCCGCCGGCACCCTCGCCGTCGTCGCGGCGGTGGTCGGCTGGCAGGCCTACCTCACCCACGGCACCCTGCACCGCCGCCACGAGCCGCTGGCGCCGACCGCGGGGGTTGCGCTCCTCGCGCTCGGCAAGACCGCTCTGCTGGCCGGCGCCGCGCTGGCCGGTGCCTACGCCGCTATCGCTATGCACACGGTGCCGAACCTGGACGCCGAACTCCCTCGGGAGCGGATTGTCGGGGCCCTTGCCTCGCTGGTCGCCGCTATCGGCCTGGGTATCGCCGGCCGAATGCTGGAACGCGCCTGCGAAATACCAAATCCGCCGCCGGACGATCAATCCGCCACGCCGACCGAGGACACCGGTGATGACGAAGAGCGCGGTTAGGCTACGCCCGTGAGCGCTTCCCCCGCCGTCCGCCGTACCGGACCCTCCGCCTTAGGGCGCTATTCCTGGCTGACATTGGCAGTCACCGTGTTGCTCGCTGCCGCACTCCTCACCGGCGATGTGTGGCTCACCCGGGCAGGAGCGGTTGTCGCATTTCTTGGTGGCCTGGCCTCGTGCCTGTTGGCGTGGCGCGAGGTGAAGGCGCAGCAGACCGCCTACGAGCTGCGCTCGACGCTTGAATTGCGCGCCCACGGTGAGAAGCTGCACGACGAGCGTGCGCAGCACGTCCGGCTGCTGCACATCCTCCAGCAGCGCAATCAGGACCTCCGCAGCCGTGCCACCGTTGCCCGCGCCGAGGCCGGTCGGTTGAGCCAGGAGGTCGCCCGCCTGCGTGGCGACAACGCCAGCCTGCGGTTCGAGGTGGCCCGGCTCAACGAACTGCACAACGCCGAGGTGCTCGCGCTGCCGCGACGCGTTGCGGGTGCGGTTTCTGAGCGCGAGGAGATTCTGTGGAGCGAGGAGAATCTCCCCACCGTGGTGGATCTGAAGGCAATCACCGCGCCGATGCTGGCCGAGGATAAGCAGCGCCAGGCCTGACCGGCCCTGGGCGTCGCCGGCACCGCCGGGCCGCGGGTAATGCGTCCCCAAGGAACACCGGATTCGGCCGCGCCCGCCCGCCGACGGGCAGCACGTGGTGCTCGCGACAATTGGTCTTCCATGGTTTGTCCAGTGGTATACGCTGAACTCGGCTGTTCTTGTGTAAACGGGAAGCCGAATTGTTTCTCCGCTGGAAAGGACCGCCCATGGCGCAACGGGTGCAGATTGTGCTCACCGACGATCTCGACGACTCCAAGGCGGACAGCACCGTCACTTTCGGCTACGCCGGCGCCACCTATGAGATCGACCTGTCCGACGCCAACCGCACGGCCCTTGAGGACGCGCTCGCCCCGTACATCGCGGCCGCCCGCAAGGTCTCGTCCGGCCGGCGCTCCGGCGGCGGGAAGCGCAAGTCCGGGGGTGGCGCGAGCGCTACCGAGATCCGGGCGTGGGCGGTCTCCCAGGGGATGAACGTCTCCAGCCGTGGCCGCGTCTCCAGCGAGGTCCGCGAGGCGTACGAGAACGCGCACGCCTGACCCAGCCCAGGGGATTGAGCCGGGGGCGAACACGGGACTCCGGGGCGCTGATCGGACGTTGACTAGACTGAGAACGTCCTTCGACTGTCGTACGTGGCCGTCGTCGTGGCGTCCGGCAGGGCTGGATTAAGGAGTTCCCGCATGTTCGACCGGTTCACCGATCGCGCCAGGCGAGTCATCGTGCTCGCCCAGGACGAGGCGCGCATGCTCAATCACAACTACATCGGCACCGAACACCTGCTGCTCGGCCTGATCCATGAGGGTGAAGGAGTGGCCGCGAAGGCGCTGGAGTCCATGGGGATCTCGCTGGAGGCGGTTCGCGAACAGGTGGAGGAGATCATCGGCCAGGGTCAGCAGGCCCCGACCGGTCACATCCCGTTCACGCCGCGCGCCAAGAAGGTGCTCGAGTACTCGATGCGTGAGGCGCTGCAGATCAACCACCCCTACATCGGCACCGAGCACATCCTGCTGGGGCTGATCCGCGAGGGTGAGGGCGTCGCCGCCCAGGTGCTGATCAAGCTCGGCGCCGACCTCAACCGGGTGCGCAACACCGTCCTGCAGTTGCTGTCGGGCTACCAGGGCAAGGAGGCGGCCACCGCGGGCGCGCCCGACACCGGCTCGGGCTCCCAGGCCTCGGCGACCATCCTCGACCAGTTCGGCCGCAACCTCACCCAGGCTGCGCGCGAGAACAAGCTCGACCCCGTGATCGGGCGCGAGAAGGAGATCGAGCGCGTGATGACGGTGCTGAGCCGTCGCACCAAGAACAATCCGGTGCTGATCGGCGAGCCCGGCGTCGGCAAGACCGCGGTGGTGGAGGGGCTGTCCCAGGCGATCGTGCGCGGCGACGTCCCCGAGACCCTGCGCGACAAGCAGATCTACACCCTCGACCTGGGCGCGCTCGTGGCCGGTTCGCGGTACCGCGGCGACTTCGAGGAGCGCCTGAAGAAGGTGCTCAAGGAGATCAAGACCCGCGGCGACGTGGTCTTGTTCATCGACGAGATCCACACCCTTGTCGGTGCCGGCGCCGCCGAGGGAGCCATCGACGCGGCCTCGATTCTCAAGCCCATGCTGGCCCGTGGCGAGCTGCAGACGATCGGCGCCACCACGCTGGACGAGTACCGCAAGTACATCGAGAAGGACGCCGCCCTGGAGCGCCGGTTCCAGCCGATCCAGGTCGCCGAGCCGTCGATCGCGCTGACCATCGACATCCTGCGCGGCCTGCGCGACCGGTACGAGGCGCACCACCGGATCACCATCACCGACGGCGCGCTGGTCGCCGCCGCACAGATGGCCGACCGGTACATCTCCGACCGGTTCCTGCCCGACAAGGCGATCGACCTGATCGACGAGGCAGGTGCCCGGTTGCGGATCCGCCGGATGACGGCGCCGCCCGACCTGCGCGAGTTCGACGAGAAGCTCGCCCAGGTGCGGCTGCGCAAGGAGGCGGCCATCGACGCCCAGGACTTCGAACTCGCCGCGCGCCTGCGCGACGACGAGCGCAAGCTCCTGCTGGGCCGCTCCGAGAAGGAGGAGGCCTGGAAGGTGGGCGACCAGGACGTCCCGGCAGAGGTGGACGAAGAGGCGATCGCCGAAGTGCTGTCCAGCTCGACCGGTATCCCTGTCTTCAAGCTGACCGAGGAGGAGTCCTCGCGGCTGATGAAGATGGAGGAGGAGATCGGCCGGCGCTACATCGGCCAGCACGACGCGGTCAAGGCGCTGTCGCGTTCGATCCGTCGCACCCGTGCCGGACTGAAGGACCCGAAGCGCCCCAGCGGCTCGTTCATCTTCGCCGGGCCCTCCGGGGTCGGCAAGACCGAGCTGACCAAGGCGCTCACCGAGTTCCTGTTCGGCGATGAGGACGCGCTGATCACCCTCGACATGAGCGAGTACTCCGAGAAGCACACCGCGTCGCGGATGTTCGGCTCGCCTCCCGGCTACGTCGGCTACGAGGAGGGCGGCCAGCTCACCGAGAAGGTGCGGCGCAAGCCGTTCAGCGTGGTGCTGTTCGACGAGATCGAGAAGGCGCACCCCGACATCTTCAACTCGCTGCTGCAGATCCTCGACGAGGGGCGCCTCACCGACGCGCAGGGCCGGGTGGTCGACTTCAAGAACACGGTCATCGTGATGACCACCAACCTCGGCACCCGCGACATCTCCAAGACGGTCAACCTCGGGTTCAGCCAGTCGACCGACACCGCTGGCAGCTACGAGAAGATGAAGGCGAAGGTCTCCGACGAGCTGAAGCAGCACTTCCGTCCCGAGTTCCTCAACCGGGTGGACGAGATCGTGGTCTTCCACCAGCTCTCGAACGAGGACATCGAGCGGATCGTCGACCTGATGGTTGCCGAGATCGAGGGCCGGCTCCGCGACCGCGACATGGGCATCGAGCTGACCCCCGCTGCCAAGGCGCTGATCGCCAAGCGTGGCTTCGACCCGGTGCTCGGCGCCCGTCCGCTGCGCCGCGCGATTCAGCGCGACATCGAGGACACCCTCGCCGAGAAGATCCTGTTCGGTGACGTGCACCCCGGCGAGATCGTCGTGGTGGACGTGGCGCCGGAGGGGTCGGAGGCCCCGTTCACCTTCAACGGTGTTCCCAAGGCGCTGATGCCGGACGCGCCGACCGCGGAGGTCGGGCAGGTCGGCTGACAGCCTCAAGGCAAGGGCCCGGCACCACCAGGTGCCGGGCCCTTGCTTGTCCACAGGGTCAGGCGGCGACCACCAACGCCATCATGAACAAGACGAACACGGCGATCCCCAGCAGCATGAAGACGGTGCCGATGATGCCGATCACCATGCCGGCGGTCATCACCGAGGACTGGCGCCAGCGGCCGGGGTGGCGCCTGAGGTCGTTGTTGCCCCTCGCGCCCAGGTACCAGGCGATCGGGAAGGTGAGTCCGAACATGAACCCGAGCAGGGCCAGGACGAGGGTCGGCACGGCGTTGGGGTGCTCGGGCAGCTGGCTGGTCGCCATCGGGTACGGGATCGGCGGGTAGGTGGCCGGCACAAGCTGCGCGTGGGCGGTCTGCGGCTGGCCGTAGGGCGAGTAGCCGACGGGGGGTTGCTCGTAGACCGGCTGGGGCTGGTAGGGCGCGGCCATCGGCGGCAGGGCCTGGCCGGTGGCTGCCTGGGCCGGGGCAGCCGGCACGGAAGGGTTGGTGTAGTTCGACGGGCCGGAGGAGCCGAGCGGGTCGACCGCCGTGTGCTCGTAACCCTCCGACCACGGGCTCGACCGGTCGGCGTAGCCGGACTCGGGCACGAGCGGGATGGTCGGGTCCTGGCCGGACCCCCACCCGGGGGTCTCGGGCTGGTCGGGTCGGGCGTACGGGTTGGTCATGGCGGCCCTCACTCGGCTCGGGTGTCGGGTCAACGCTACCCGGTGGCCGGGTCGCCGCCTCGGTCCGGCCAGACCGCACGGAGCTCTCCAACCGGGCGACCCCCGCCGAGGACGGCGGGGCCCGCCAGCCCGGTGAGCGTCTCCTCACCGATCCCGAGCCGGCGCAACGCGGCGGCCAGCACCGGCTGGCGGGCCCGGTCGGCCCCGTCATCGATCTTCAGGGCTATCGCACCCACCCCGGGGAGGGCCACCGCGGCCACCCCCTCGGCGCCGCCCTTGGACAGCAGGCCGGGCACAGCCCACATCAGCCGGGCGTCGTCGGCGCCGGTCCCCGAGACCACCTCGGGGTGCGCGCGCATCGCATCGGCCACCCGTCGGGCGGGACTGCCGGGGGCCATCTCCACAGCGATCAGGAAGGCGCGGGCCAGTCCGGTCAGCGACAGCGCGAGGACGGGCGCGCCGCAGCCGTCCACCCCGACCGCAGCTGCCGGTTCACCGGCGAGCCGCTCGACGGTCTCCCGCAGGGTGCGCTGCAGCGGGTGGTCGGGGCTGGTGTACCCGCGGGTGGGCCAGCCGGCGGCCCGGCAGGTGAGCAGCATCGCGGCGTGCTTGCCCGAGCAGTTCATGAACACCCGCTCCGGCCCGCCACCGGTGCGCAGCACCGCCGCCCGCGCGTCCGCCGCCAGCGGCATGTCGGCAGGGCAGGCCAACGCCTCGGCGGTCAGCTCTGCCCGCTCCAGCATGGCGAGGACGCCGGCGACGTGGAACGGCTCGCCGTGGTGGCTGGCGGCAGCCAGCGCCAGCTCGGCCTCGTCGCGAGGGACGAACCCGGCCTCCAGCATGCCGGTGGCCTGCATCAGCTTGTTCGCCGAGCGCGGGAAGACCGCGCCGTGCGGGTCGCCGACCGCCTCGACCAGCTTCCCGGACGCATCGAGGATCGCCACCGAACCGGTGTGGACGCTCTCGATGAAGTCCGACCTGATCAGCGCCACCAGCCTGACCCCGCCGGAATAGGGACCGGCGCTCACCGTCCCGGACGCCACGCCCACGCTGTTCTGCCTCATGTCGTCGAACAGGCTACTCCGCGGCGGGGGGCCGAGACGCCGCCGCGGCGTCACAGGGCGTAGCCACCGGCGGCTTCGCGGACCAGCCCATCGGCCAGCAGGGAGTCCAGGGCGCGAGCCGCCTGGGCGGGGTCGCTGGGCCAGGCGGCCAGCAGCGGGGTTGCGCCGACCGGTGAGTCGGCCCGGCGCAGCACGTCGAGCAGCGCGCCCCTGGCCTGCCGGTCGGTGCCTGCGT
>JAEYNS010000343.1 GCA_023412435.1 Actinomycetes bacterium
GGCGTCACCGTTGATGGCCGCCACCGCTCCGGTCCCGTCGGTGCCCTCGCCGAGGAAGCGCCAAGTGTAGGTGCCGTTGGGGACGAGCGTCCCGGCGGGGGCGAACCCTGCCCCTTCGTCGGTCGTCGTGCCGTCCCATGCCACCCGGACGGCGCCGTCCTCGTTCTCGCCGGCATCCAGGACAGCGACCACCTGCTCGGACGCAGTCCCCGCAGCCTGGACGATCTCGACCTCCCCGGTCACCCGGCGGCTCAGGTCGAGGGCAAGCTTCCAGCCGCCGGGGGCGTTGACCTCGTAACTCGTCGGCGCGACCGTCCCGAGCACCCGGGGCGCGGTGCCCTTGACGAGGTCCTCGCCGTCCCAGCTGTGCAGGTCGATCAGCTTCAACGAGGTTCCGGTCGAGTAGACCAGCCGGCTGACCCCGTCGAAGCTCGGGGTCACCCCGGTATCGGCGTCCTCGATCGCCTTCGACCCCGGTCCCGCGCTGTCGAAGTCCAGCGAGACGTCCCACAGCGCGAAGGCCGACCTGGTGTAGTCGAAGAGCGCCGCGACCCCGTCCCCGAGCGCTACGGGGCTGGCGTTCTGCGCTTCGGTGGTCCACTCGCGTGCTCGCCGGTCGAAGGTGTACGCGATCCGGAAGCTGCCGTAGGCAACGCCGACCACCACGACGTCGCCGTGCACGAGGACGCGGCTGATCTTCCAGGACGGCGCGCCGGGGACCTTCGCCGACATCGGGAAGCCCGGCTTGCCGGTCAGTTCCCGGATCAGGATGTCGGTCCTGGCCGAGTTCTGCTCGACCACGATGCTGCCGTAGATCGCGACTATCGCATTGCCCTTGCGGCTTGGTTTGGCCACCACGGCGCCGGTCGGCCCGAGCACGAGGGTCTGCTTCTTGCGGGTCACCAGGGTGTACGGCCCGCTCGCATCGGTCAGGGCCGTCACCGCGCCCGCGGTGGCGGTCTTCACGCCGCGGTCGCTGAGGACGAGCGACTTCGAGGTGCGCTGCACCTGGCGGGCACCCGAGACCTGGAAGCCGAGGGTGGCGCCGGCCAGGTCGATGGCCGCGGAGGTCGGTGCGACCCCCGCGGCATCGACGCCGCGGACCCAGCCCTGCTGCTTCGCCCTGCCATCGAGCCCGGCGAGGCTGGTGAGCCCCAGGTCCAGTGCGCTGGGCGCCACCCGCGCGGTGAAGTAGTCGAAGGCCTTGGTGACGGCACCACTGCCGGGCGCGACGCGATAGATGGCGCCGCCCACCCCTCGATCGGCCTGGACCAGCGGGGTGTCCGGGTCACCGACGCCGGTGAACGCCAGGTTGTGGCCCTTCACGGTGCGCACCGTGACCAGCTTCTTCCCGTTCCACACCCGCTCCGAGCCGTTGATCGTGATCGCGAGCACGGTGCCGTGGCGGGCGGCGCTGATGGTGGCGTTCTTCTTGGTGGTGGTCAGCTTGCGGCAGCTCGCGGACTTCAGCGAGCCGGTCGTGGTGTTCCACTCCCTGGTGCACAGGTTCAGCTTGGTGCCGGACAGCTGGAGGTACTCGATCAGAGCGAGCACGTCCGCACCCGGTGTCTTCCACATCAGGTTGACGTAGGGGACATAGCCCGAGATCCGGAACGGCTTCGGCCCGAACGCGGTGACAGCGTTGTCCGGGTCAACCGGGTCAACCGGGCCGACGGGGTCGATGTCGGTGTAGCTGGAGCGGCCGCCCGCCTTGCTCGACCAGGCTGTCGTGTGCAGCAGGCCGGCCGGGCGCATCACCCAGGTGGTCCGTGGATGGGTCGCCTTGGCCGGATTGGTCGACCCGTCCAGCTGGATTCGGGCCGAGGGGGATCCGTCGAGCGGGACCAGGTAGAGGGCCGCGCTGGACTCCCCCAGCACCATCTGGGTGTCGGTGACCGCGCGCGGCTGCTCGTCCACCGGGTAGGTCTCGATCGCCCCCGGATCCGGGAGCGCGGCCAGGTCGACCACCCGCAGGAAGCGCGCGCCGTCGTCGGTCAGCTCGTGCCACACCGCCGTGCCGTCGGCGACGTAGGCGGCGGCCTCGCGGGGAACGAACTCGTCCGGCCAGGCCTGCCAGGTGAGGCCACCGTCCGCCGACCACTGGGTGACCCCCGACTCGGCGGTCTCGCGGGCCCGCGCCACGAGGAAGGACCCGGAGGCCGCGAGCACGGTCGTCGGCCGCTGGCCGGTCGCAACGTCCGACTCCTGAACCAGGTCGTCCGCGGCCTGCGCGGGGGTGGCCACCACGAGTGCGCTCGCGACCAGGCCGAGCGAGGCGACGGCGACCGCCAGCGGTCGGCGGCGGAAGCGCCGCGCTGTGGCGGCGCGCGCAGGATGGACTGACGAACGGAGCATGTCGACCCCCGACGATCTGCATCTCCGAGAGCCCATCGCCCCCGGTCCCCCCAAGGGCATCGTAGGGCGCTCCTGCCGCCCGCGACAGCCCTCCCCCGATACGTCCCGAATGCCGCGTGGCCGGCCGCGGGCATCCGTCCATGCCACAGGCCGGTCGGTGAACGGATGGGCGGCGCCGGCCTGACGGATCCGACACCCCCGTCGCGTCCAACTGCTAGCGTCGGAATCGGCACCGTTCCCCACTGTCATCGAGGAGTCAACTGTGAGCAATGCCCCCGTCAAGGTCGCGGTCACCGGGGCCGCAGGCCAGATCTGCTACAGCCTGCTGTTCCGGATCGCCAGCGGAGCCCTGCTGGGTCCGGACCAGCCCGTCGAACTCCGACTGCTGGAGATCACCCCCGCCCTGAAGGCCCTTGAGGGCGTCGTGATGGAGCTTGACGACTGCGCCTTCCCGCTGCTGAGCAAGGTCGAGATCGGCGATGACGCCACCAAGGTGTTCGACGGCGTGAACCTGGCGATGCTGGTCGGTGCCCGGCCGCGCACCGCCGGCATGGAGCGCGGCGACCTGCTGAGCGCCAACGGCGCGATCTTCACCGCCCAGGGCAAGGCCCTCAACGAGGTCGCCGCCGACGACATCCGCGTCCTCGTGACCGGCAACCCCGCCAACACCAATGCGCTGATCGCGATGACCAACGCCCCCGACATCCCCAACGAGCGGTTCAACGCACTGACCCGCCTCGACCACAACCGCGCCATCTCGCAGATCGCCGCCAAGCTCGGCGTCCCGGTCACCGCGGTCAAGCACATGACCATCTGGGGCAACCACTCCGCCACCCAGTACCCCGACCTGTTCCACGCCGAGGTCGACGGTCGCAACGCCGCCGAGGCGGTCAACGACCAGGCCTGGATCGAGGACTACTTCATCCCGACCGTCGCCAAGCGCGGCGCCGCGATCATCGAGGCCCGGGGCTCCTCCTCGGCCGCCTCGGCCGCCTCGGCCACGGTCGACGCCGCCCGCGACTGGCTGCTGGGCACCCCCGAGGGCGACTGGGTCTCGATGGCGGTACCGTCGGACGGCTCCTACGGCGTCCCCGAGGGCCTGATCTCGTCCTTCCCGTGCGTGGTCAAGGACGGCAGGTACGAGATCGTCCGGGGTCTGGAGATCGACGACTTCTCGCGCGCGAAGATCGACGCCTCGGTGGCCGAACTGGCCGACGAGCGCGAGGCAGTCACCGAACTCGGCCTGATCTGAGCGTCGGCGCAGGGCCCCGGGCGGTCACCCCGGGGCCCTGTCGCATTCTCGTCCGTTCGCCCTCCATCGGGAGTCCCGGGCGCTAAGCTACGATTCCGTAAGTTACGGTTCCGTAGTCTCGAGGTTCTCCGATGCGCACCCCCACCCCCGCCACCCTCGCCGTCCGCGCCGCGCGGGACTTCCTGCTCGGCCACGCCGAGGACTACGACGCCGCGGTGGCCGGCTTCGCCTGGCCGCAGCTGAGCGAGTTCAACTTCGCCCTGGAGTGGTTCGACGTGGTGGCCGGGGAGCACCCCGACCGCCCGGCGGTGACGATTGTGGACTCCGACCTCACAGCCCGCTCGTGGACCTACGGCCAGCTGTCCCGCCGCTCCGACCAGCTGGCGAACTGGCTGGCCGGCCTCGACCTGCGCCGCGGCGACCGCGTGATCGTCATGCTCAACAACACCATCGAGTTGTGGGAGACGCTGCTCGCCATCCACAAGCTCGGGGCGGTCGCCGTCCCCACCTCGACCCTGCTCTCCGCGGCCGACCTCGACTACCGGGTCGACAGGTCGCAGGCGAGGGCTGTGGTCGCACCCACCGGCCTGGCTCCCCGGCTGGCGGGCCTGCCCCGACAGGTGACCAGGATCGGCGTCGGGCCCGGCACCCCTTCCGGCTGGGTGAACATCACGGCCTCCGCGCGGGCCGCCGACCGCTTCGAGCCAGACGGTCCAACCCCGGCCGACGACCCCGGTCTGCTGTACTTCACCTCGGGAACCACCGCGCGCCCCAAGCTGGTGCGCCACACCCAGGTCTCCTACCCGGTGGGACACCTGTCCACGATGTGGTGGCTGGGCCTTCGCCCCGGCGACGTCCACCTCAACATCTCGTCCCCGGGCTGGGGCAAGCACGCCTGGAGCAACTTCTACTCCCCCTTCCTCGCCCAGGCGACCGCGTTCGTCTTCAACTACGACAGGTTCGACGCAGCCACCCTGATGGAGGTGATGGACGCCCACCGCGTCACCACCTTCTGCGCGCCTCCGACGGTGTGGCGGATGCTGATCCAGGCGGACCTCAGCCGGCTGTCGTCCCCGCCCCGGGAACTGCTCGGCGCGGGAGAACCTCTCAACCCCGAGGTGATCCAGCGGGTCCGCCAGGCCTGGGGAGCCACGATCCGCGACGGCTTCGGGCAGACCGAGATGACCTGCTGCGTCGGCAACTCCCCCGGTCAGCGGGTTCTGGACGGCTCGATGGGACGGCCGATGCCCGGCTACCCCGTCGTGCTGCTCGACCCGGTCAGCGGCGACCCCAGCCCGACTGAGGGCGAGATCTGCCTCGACCTCTCCCGGCCGATCCTCGGCCTGATGGCCGGCTACCACAACGACCCGGAGCTCACCGCCGAGGCCTGCCGGGACGGCTTCTACCACACCGGCGATCTCGCGTCCGCCGACGCCGACGGCTACCTGACCTACGTCGGACGGGCCGACGACGTCTTCAAGGCCTCCGACTACAAGATCTCCCCGTTCGAACTGGAGTCCATCCTGCTGGAACACCCCTACGTCACCGAGGTGGCGATCGTCCCCAGCCCCGATCCCGTCCGGGCCGCCGTCCCGAAGGCGTTCGTCTGTCTGGTTCAGGACGTCGCCGCCGTGCCCGAAGCCGCCGCCCGGGCGATCTTCGCCCACGCCAGGCAGCGGCTGTCCGCCTTCCAGCGCGTCCGGATCGTCGAGTTCGTCCACGAACTGCCCAAGACCATCTCCGGCAAGATCCGCCGGGTGGAACTGCGTGAGCGGGAGGCGGCACGGGTCGCCGCGGCGTCGCTGGTCGGCCAGTTCCTGGAGGCGGACTTCCGCGCCTGACGGGGGTTCGCCCCACAAGCTCAGCGGCGTCGAAGACCCCGCCCGGCAGGTGGCCGGATTGCGCATTGACCGCACCGGCCGCCGGGAGGAGAGTTCGCCGTGGCAGCGCGTTGTTCCTATCACCCACCCACCCCAAGGGAGGCAGCGATGCCGAAGTTGAGTCACGAGGAGGTCGTGAAGACCTTCCTCGATTCCCAATCAGTGAACTTCGAGGCTCTCGGCAAGTTCGTCGCCGAGGCAGGCCCCCGGATCGCCCTGTCCGGCGCCGGCGACTACGGCGTCCGGTTCGGCTTCTACAACCTGCTGGCGTGCTTCTGGATCGGCCCGCCGGTGGACGTGATCGGCAACCTGGGACGGGAGGTTCGCGGCATCGCGAACGAAGTCGCCGGACCGTAGGTGGCCGACCGCCCGGACTGGCCGCGCGCCGACCTGGTCCGTCGGTTGGTCCGTGCCCTGGTGATCGCTGAGCGCGCCCTCGGCG
>JAEYNS010000046.1 GCA_023412435.1 Actinomycetes bacterium
CCGCAGGACGGCCCCGTCGTCCCCGCAGCTCGCTGGGGGTGACCCCGTAGACCTCGCGGACGGTGTGGTTGAACTGCCGAACCGAGTCGAAGCCGGCGGCGAAGGCGACCTCGGCGATCCCGAGGTCGGTGGAGTTGATCAGGACGCGGGCGGTCTGAGCCCGGCGGGCCCTGGCCAGCGCCAGCGGGCCTGCGCCCAGTTCGCTGGTCAGCACCCGGGTGAGGTGCCGCGGGGTGTAGCCGACCCGGGCCGCCAGGCCCGGCACCCCCTCGCGGTCGACGACGCCGTCGGCGATCAGCCGCATTGCCCGTCCCGCGGTGCTGGCCTGGACGTCCCAGTCGGGGCTGCGGGGGGTGGCGTCCGGAATGCAGCGCTTGCACGCCCGGTACCCGGCCGCCTGGGCGGCAGCGGCCGTCGGGTAGAACGACACATTCGCTCGGGCGGGCGTGCGTGCCGGGCAGCTCGGCCGGCAGTAGATGCCGGTGGTGGCCACGGCGGTGTAGAAGACGCCGTCGAACCGCCGGTCGCGGGAGGTGACCGCTCGATAGCAGGTGCCGGGGTCGGGGAGTGGGCTCACGTCCCCCATCCTCCCTCGGTGGCAGCCCAGTTCCTAGCGGGAATCGGACACGACCGCGAGCGGACGGTGCTGCAGGCCAAGCTCGACGCCCTCGGCCCCCGAACCGCGCCGGACCGGTGACGCCTGCCTCAGATGAAGATGATCTGGGCGCCCTCGGAGATCTCCATGAAGTCGGACGCGCTGATCACCGCCTCGACGCCGTCGTAGAGGTCGGCCTCGTTGAGCTGCATCATGTCGAAGGACATCCGGCAGGCCCACAGGTGGGCCCCCATCTCGACGATCTGGTCGAGCAGTTCCGGGACCGTGGGGATCTCCAGGTCGGCGATCTGCTTGCGCATCATCCGGGTGGCCACCGCCGTCATCCCGGGCACCGTCCCGAGCATCGACGGGATCGGCAGCTTCGGCGCCTGGGTGAGGTGCATCGCGGTGTTGCCGACCATGGTGAACTTCAGGTCATCCATGCGCGACCGGGTGATCATGTCGAAGCCCCAGAAGGTGAAGAACAGGTGGGTCTCGATCCCCTCGCCGAGGGCGGCATTGGCCAGGATCAGGCCGGGGTAGGCCATGTCCAGGTTGCCCTTCGAGCAGATGATGACCAGCTTCCGGCCGGCGGCCTGCTCGGGGAGCGCACAGTCCTGCCCGGCGAAGTCGGGGACGATCGGATTCTCAATGGTGGTGGTCATGGTGCCTCCTCAGACACAACCCTTGGGTTTCGGCAGGCCGGCGAGGTAGGCCATCTTCTTGGCCGGCTTGCCGGGGAACAGTGCGAACAGGTCCTTGATGGGGAAGCCACCGATGGTGCTCACCCGGCGCAGGGTCGCGGTCTCGCCGCGGCCGGCGTAGTCCGTGCGCAGGAACCGCAGCACCGCCCAGTGCTGGTCGGTGAGTTCCAGCCCGATCAGCCGGGCAAGCTCACCGCCCAGGTTCTCGTCCCACTGGTCGTACGCGACCAGGAAGCCCTCATCGTTGACGTCGATCGGACGGCCCGCGATCAGCGTGGTCGGCATCGTTCCTCCTCAGAACTTCGGGATGATCGGGTCGGGCAGGACGGTCGAGGGGTCGGCGGTGGAGTCCACCCCGGGCCGGTCGACGTAGCCCCCGACCGGCGCGCCGACAGCCACCGGTGGCGAGGCGGGGGCGAGCGGCTTGGACTCCAGGCGGGGTCGGGCCGGACGTTGGGGCGGTGGCGGGCTGGACGCGGCTTGGGGCGCGGGCAATCCGGTCGCCTCCGGGGTCACGTCGGTCTCCACCCGCTTGCCGGCCAGGCTCATCGCGGTGGGGATCAGCGGGATCGGTCGCCCGGGCAGCAGCAGGTTCCAGTAGATCCACCGGAAGGCGAGCTTTCCGAGGTGGTTGAGGTGGGTCTCCTGCAGCAGCCGGAACGGGCCGACCACCGGGAGCGGGAAGCTGCCGGTGAACGGCTCGGTCGTGTAGTTGAAGTCCAGCAGCATGCCCTTGCGGTTGCCTGATTCGATGAAGCAGTTGGCATGGCCGTCGAACCCGCGGCTGGCCGGTCGTCCGCTGAACTCGTCGAGGAAGTTGTGGACGAAGACGTCGGCCGCGAAGTGCGCCACCGAGCCGGCCTTGGAGGTCTGCAGGGTGCCGGCGTCGCCCAGCACGTAGACGCCCGGGTGGGCGAGGCTCGCCATGGTGTGCTGATCGCACGGGACGAGGTTCAACTCGTCACCCATCCCGGAGCGGGCGATGTAGTCGGCACCCATGTTGAGCGGAACGGTCACCAGCAGGTCGAAACCGATCCGGCGACCGTCGAAGGAGACCAGTTCGGCTGTGTCGTTGTCGATGTGCTCGACGGCGAAGTCGGTCTCCAGCGTGATCTGCCGGTCGACCAGGGCCGTGGCCAACTCGCGGGAGGCGACCGGCTTGGTGAAGGCCCCGTCCAGCGGCGTGACATAGGTGAGGGCGGTCTTGCCCCGGATGTGGTGCTTGCGCAGCCAGTCGTCGGCCAGGAAGGTGAACTCCATCGGCGCCACCGGGCACTTGATGGGCATCTCGGTGATGTGCACGACGAGGCGTCCCCCGCGGAACCGGCGCATCGCCTCGGTGAGCGCCTGGGCCCCCGGCAGGCTGTAGAACTCGTGGACCTTGTCCCCCCACAGGCGGCCCTGCATGCCGGGGGTCGCGTCCGGCCGGGGTGAGACGCCGGTTGCGATGACCAGGTAGTCGTAGCTCAAGGTCCGGCCGTCGGCCAGGTGGACGAGCCGGTAGGCGGGATCGACCCGATCGATCTCGGTGAGCACCAGATCGACGCCGTCGCTGAGGAAGCGGTGTCGGGACCTGACGATGTCGTTGGTGTTGTAGATGCCGAAGGGCATGAACAGGTAGCCGGGTTGGTAGTGGTGGGCGTCGTCCCTGTCGACGACGGTGATGTGCAGTTCATGCCTGCCGAGGGCGGCTCGCAGCTTGTTCGCCACCATGGTGCCGGCGGTACCGCCGCCGAGAATAACCAGTCGTTTCATCGTCGAACTCCCGTCCGGAGGGAACACGATCGACGATACCCCTACGGGTATATTCGCGGGGCGAAAACGATGAACCCGGATCAGTGCCCGAAGCTGTCGGCGTCGGTGACCTGCGCCTCGCCCCTGTCCAGTTCGCTGATCGCTGTCACCTCGTCGGCGGCGAGCTGGAAGTCGAAGACCGCGAGGTTCTCTCGCTGCCGCTGTGGTGAGGCCGATTTGGGGATCGGCACGAAGCCCCGCTGCAGGTGCCAGCGCAGCACCACCTGCGCCGGCGTCCGGCCGTGCCCGGCCGCGATCCCCGCGATCACCGGGTCGGCGAGGATGGCGGCGGGTTGGATCGGGCTCCACGCCTCGGTGACGATGCCGTGCGCGGTGTGGAAGGCCACCGCCGCGTCCCGGGTGGCATAGGGGTTGAGGTTGATCTGGTTCACATCCGGCACGTGGCCGGTCGCCTCGATCACCTTCTGGAGGTGGGCAGGCTTGAAGTTGGACGTCCCGACCGCCTTGACCAGCCCGGCCTCCAGCAGCCTGAGCAGGCCTTCGAACGCCTCGACGTAGCGACCCTGGTCGGGGTTGGGCCAGTGGATCATCAACAGATCGAGGTAATCGACCCCCAGGCGCTCCAGGGACGCCTCGGCGGCCTGCCGGGCGCCGTCGATGCTGTGCCACTTCCGGTTGAACTTGGTGGTGAGGAAGACCTCCTCCCGCGGCACCCCCGACTCCCGAAGGCCCTGCCCGACGGCGTCCTCGTTGCGGTAGTTCTCGGCAGTGTCGATCAGGCGGTAGCCGGCTTCGAGCGCGGTCCGGACGGCGGCAGCGCCCTCCCCGCCGAGCAGCGGCCAGGTGCCGAGGCCGAGCACGGGCATGGCGGCGCCGTGGGCCAGCGTGATCGTGGGTGCGAGGCTCATCGGTCCAACCTAGCCGGGTCAGCGCGGCGCGGAACCGAGCGGCGCGATCGGTCCGCCGCGATCGGTGGGGCCGAGGCCGCCCTGGCAGCCGGGGCAGTAGAACATCGGGCGCTCCCTGGTCGCCATGCCGATGGGTGCCACCCGCACCGTGGTGCCGCAACGCCGGCAGGGACGCCCCGAGCGCCCGTGGACGTAGCTGGTGCGCCCCGGGGCCTGGATGCTGGCGGTGAGCAGCCGGCGGGCCCGATCCACGATGCGGGCCAGCGCGTCCGCCGTGAGCTCCGCGGCTGCCGTCCAGGGCGGGACGCGTTCGGCGAACAGGGTCTCCGAGGCCCAGATCGTCCCGATGCCTGCCAGGTTGGCCTGGTCGAGCAGCGCCGCTCCGATGCTGCCCCGGGCCGCGGCGAGATTGGCCACCGCCAGCCCGGCGTCGAACTCCGGGTCCAGCAGGTCGGGTCCGAGCTGGCCGACCAGGGTGTGCTCGCGATCGGTGGGCACGAGGTCGAGCATGCCGAGGTCGACCCCTACCGCCGTCCACTCCGCGCTCACCAGCACCGCGCGGACGAACCCCGGGCCCTGCGAGGTGCGGCCAGGGGTCCGGCGGGCCGAGACCCTCCCGGCACGGGTCGGCTCCACCCGCCACGAGCCGTCCATCCGCAGGTGGGAGTGCAGGGTCCAGCCGTTGTCGAGCCGCAGCAGGATGTGCTTGCCGCGCGGCACCACCTCGGTGACGGTCAACCCCGCCAGGACAGCGGTGGCAAGGCTCGGCCAGCGCAGATCGGCCGAGACCAGCACCCGCCCCGCCAGGGCCTGGTGCAGCCGGCGGGCGGTCCGCCAGACGGCGTCCCCCTCAGGCATGCTCCACCCGCCTCACCGGCGCAGCACCAGCCCGCGCGGGGTGAGCCGGAAGCCCGCCCCCTCCAGCGCAGTGGTGAGCGGGTGGCGGGAGCCGAGCACCGACTCGCCGTCCACCTTGCCCACCAGCAGCTTGCCGAGGGCGCCGGAGTTGACGGCCGTCGCCAGCGCCCCGGCTGCGGGTTCGAGCTGGGACGGGTCCTCGCCCCAGGAGAGCAGCGTCCGCCCGCCCCGCTCGACGTAGAGCACCAGGTCGCCGCCGACCAGCACCACCAGCGCGCCGGCCTTCCTGCCGGGCTGGTGGCCGCGGGAGTCGCCGGTGTTCGCCCTGGCCGGCCAGCCGACC
>JAEYNS010000230.1 GCA_023412435.1 Actinomycetes bacterium
GTGGTCGACCCGGACGGCAGCACCTGGCGGGTCGGCGCCGGCAACTCCGGCCTCGCCACCTCGGGCAGCGGCGACGTGGTCGCCGGGGTGCTCGGCGGCTTCCTCGCGCGCGGGGCAGAGCCGGCGCAGGCCGCCTGCTGGGCGAAGTTCCTGCACGCCGCTGCCGGCGACCGGTTGGCGGCCCGGATCGGGCGCCTCGGGTTCCTGCCCAGCGACGTCGTGCAGGAGCTGCCGACAGTCCTCAGCGAGCTGGGGTGAGGTCAGGCGTCGGCGAGGATCGTCAGCAGGGCCCGCTCGAGGGCGGTCTGGGAGGCGCGCTGCGGACCCGTCCGGCCGAGCGCGTCCGCCAGCGTGGTGCCTGACTCGTACAGGTCGATCACCCGCGGGTCGACGTAGGAGCTGCGCGCGATGGTCGGGGTGTTGCCGAGGTACCCCGCGACCTCGACGACGGCTGCCCTGACCGCCCGCTTGCGTGCTGTCGGCGTGCTGGACGGCCCGGTCACCGCCAGGCAGCGGGCGGCCAGCACCGTGGCGTGCCAGGTGCGGAAGTCCTTCGCCGTGAAGTCGCCGCCGAACAGCTCGGCGAGGTAGGAGTTCACATGGCCCGAGCTCAGGTCGGCCCAGCCCGCCGCCGTGCGGTAGGAGAACAGGCGGACGCTGCCACGGCGGGCCCGCATCGCCTCGATGGCAAGCACCGCGGGCGCGTCCTCGATGGTGACGAAGTGTTCGATGCCCGACTTGCCGGTGAACCGGAAGGTGAGCGTGTCGCCGGAGCGGCGCAGGTGGCGGCGCTCGAGCGTGGACAGGCCGAAGGAGCCGTTGGTGTCGGCGTAGGAGTCGTTGCCGATCCGGAAGGCGCCCAGGTCGAGCAGGCGGGTGGCGGTGGCCGCCGCGCGTTCCAGCGGTACATCCGGCAGCGCCAGGTCGGCGGCGATCCGGCGCCGGGCGGCGGGCAGCCGGTGCGCCGCGGTCGCGACCCGCTGGAACTTCAGCTCGTCGCGGCGTTCCCGCCAGACGGGGTGGTACAGGTACTGGCGGCGCCCGGCCACGTCGACGCCGGTCGCCTGCAGGTGCCCGTTCGGGTACGGGCAGATCCACACCTCGCGCCAGGCCGGGGGGATGACCAGCGCCTTGACCCGCTCGACCTCATCGGCGCCGAGCGGCGCCCCTGCCGCGTCCAGGTAACGGAAGCCGCGCCCGGACCGCTGCCGCGTCCAGCCCGGTGAAGCCGGGGACACCCGCCGTAGTCGCGTCACGGCCCCTCCCTTCAGATCCCCCGCGGTGTCGCGACGGCGCTCCCTCAGTACCCGGCGCCGAGGGCTTCCTCCCACCTGTCGGCGGTGTCGTGGCGGCAGGACCGGGTAATCGCAGCGGTATGCCGAACTCACCGACACCGCCACCGGGCGCCGTCCCCGGCGTCGGGGCTGACAGCCCGACCAAGATCCCGCCCAAGGGCTGGTGGCAGATCGCGGTGCGCGGCTGGAAGGAGTCCTCGGCCGATCAGGTGCCGATGCTGGCAGCCGGGGTGGCCTTCTTCGGGTTCCTGGCCCTGTTCCCCGCCCTGATCGCGCTCACCCTGGTCTACGGGCTGGTCGCCGAGCCCGCCACCATCTCCGAGCACCTGGGCCGGCTCACCGCCGCCCTGCCCCAGGAAGCCAGGGCGCTGCTGGAGACCCAGCTGCGCGAGCTCACGTCCGCGCCCGCCGAGGGGCTGGGCTGGGGACTGGCGCTCACCCTGTTGGTGGCGCTGTGGAGCGCGTCCGGCGGCGTCGGCAACCTCGTGACGGCGATCAACATCGCCTACGACGAGGACCGCAATCGCGGGTTCGTGAAGGAGAAGCTGCTGGCGCTCGGGCTCACCATCGGGGCCGTCGTGTTCGTGCTGCTGATCATCGCCCTGGTCGCCGGCGTCCCGATCTTCCTCGGGATCTTCGGCCTCGATCAGGGCGTGTGGCGCTGGGTGATCGAGGCCGCCCGCTGGATCCTGGTGGCGCTGCTGGTGATGGTGGCGCTCGCCGTGCTGTACCGGGTGGCGCCCGACCGGGAGCCACCGAAGTTCCGATGGGTGTCGGTGGGCGCTGCGGTGGCAACCGTCCTGTGGCTGCTGGCCAGCGTGGGGTTCTCGCTGTACGTCACTATGTTCGGCAGTTACGCCAGGACCTACGGCGCGCTGGCCGGTGTCGTGGTGATGCTGCTGTGGCTGTGGATCACCAGCTACGCCGTCCTGCTCGGCGCCGAGATCAACGCCGAAGCCGAGGGCCAGACCGCGAAGGTCTCCACGACGGGGCCCGCCCGCCCGATCGGGCAGCGGGGCGCGGTCAAGGCCGATTCCGTCCCGCCCGGCTCGTCCGACGACACCTAGCCGCGCACCGGGGCGCTCACCGGCCCTTCGTTCCAGGAGTTGTCGAGCCCGGCGACGCAGTAGCCGCCGGCAGGGCCGGTGTAGGTGGCGGCGCCGGTCACGGCGACCAGCTCGGCGACCTCGTCCCCGGCCCGGTACACCGCGTACCGGGCAGCGCCGTCCACCGGTGACCAGGTCAGCGTCACGCCGCCGGCGGACGGCTCGACCGCCAGGCCCTGGGGGGCCGTGGGCGGCTCGGCGGGAAGCTGCTCCATCACCGGCACCAGGGCCGGGCGGGCATAGAACGACTCGCGGTAGCTGGTCTGGGCGCCGAGGACGTCGTCGCGGACGCTGCCCGCCCGGAAGTGCAGGTTGCCCTGGGCCCCCAGCTCGCGTCCCAGCGCCAGGTGCCGCGACAACTCCTCGGGGTCGTCCCACGCCCCGCCGGTGCCCACCCGGTAGTCGGACTGCCCGATGTAGAGGTGGACGTCGGTGTCCCTGGTCAGGTCGGCCCACCACGGCAGCAGGACGGCGTAGTCGGCCCTGTCGAAGCCGATCTGCCAGTACAGCTGCGGCGCCAG
>JAEYNS010000249.1 GCA_023412435.1 Actinomycetes bacterium
GCTGTGGCTCATGATTCGAGTCTGATGACCCGCCAAAGAGGAGAACTCGCCGAAGCTGACCCCGCCGGAGCAGTCCAACTGATGCCGGCTCGTGATCTTGGCACTCGCCAGAAGCTCCAGCGATGAGGACTCCGGGTAGTGACGCGCGAAGACCGGGTGAGCCGATACGAGGTTGAGCCGACCGATCTGGGCTGCGTGGCCCAGACGCACCCACCGGAGGTTCTTGAACACATTCCCGAGGCCCAACCGTGCGTCGGGACCGACCTCGAACTCGTCCACCTTCCAGACGAGGTTGGGCCGGACCCTCGCCGAGGGGTGCACACGGTGGCCGAGCCGGGTCAGGATGCGGTTCTTGACCGTGCTGCGCGGTAGCAGCCAGGCGACGGCCAGGGCGATGTGGCGGACTCTGCTCATGCGGACTCTTCTCCCCCGTCAGGCTTGTGTCTTGTCCATCCGTACCATGTGAGGGCCACTCGCAGGAGCAACCCGAGAACAACTCCGAAGAGGGCGCCCGTGGCGCCCCAGACCGCTGCACCGACCACGACGGCCGGCAGACCCACCACAGAGCCCCACATCGTCGCCCGGGACGCGATGTCGAGCCGCCCGACGGTGCTCAGTACCACCTTCGACATCACGTTGTCGAGGAACGCCAGCCCGACGAAGGACGCTGCAAGAACGGTCGGGATCGTCCCGACCCGTATCTGTCCCCCGCTGAGGCGGTCGAACAGCCAGGGCGCGACGACGACCAGCCCGGCCGTTGCTACCACCGCGCCGGCCAGCGCGAACTGGATGGCTCGCCGAACTCGCTGCGCCTGGACCCGCGCCCCCGCGTTGGGAACCCAGCCCTGGAGAACTGTCACCATCGGGCCGGCGGCGACGGCGATCTGGCGCTGAACCTTGTCCACCAGCGCGAAGACCGGCTGGGTGGCCGGCGCAACCAGTGACACGATCATCACGGGGAGGGCCACGTAGACCGCTGACATCACCGTCGTGGTCAAGCCGTGGCGTTGCTCCGCGACGACGACACGCAGCGCGCGGAACGGAGGCTCTGCGCCCGGCGACGTGGCACGGAACACCCACGTCGAGGACAGCCCGACAGCGACGAGCATCCCCGCCAACTGGCAGGCGAGCCCTACACGGGCGTCCCGGCCGTCGAGCATCAACAGGATGCCGGCCACCGTTCCGGCCACGCGCGGCATCGTCTCCGCCCCGAGCATCGCAAAGGGCCGACCAAGGCCGACGAACACCCAGTTCGCCGTCAGGCCGAGTGCTGCGAACGACACAGCACCCACAGCTGCGAAGCTTGGGTCGCTGGGCGCCACCACCGCTGCCACGGCTGCCGCCAACCCTGCTACCGGCACGAAGAGCGAGCCCTTCAGCCGCAGCGACTCCACATAGGACCGTCGACGCGACTGCGCCGACCCCCGAGCGATCTCCGCCGGCCCGGAGAGTTGCCAGCCGAAGGCGACCACCACAGCGGCGACGGCACCCACGGCCTGACCGGTCGCAATGGATCCCCAGGCACGATCTCCGCTCGCGTGGATCATTGCCGGGATGGCTGCGAGAGACGCAAGGGCCAGAAGGAGCATCGACGAGCCGTAGCCCACGGCCTTGTTGACCCCCGAGAGTCCGCGCACCGGATCTCCTCCCCCGAACAGCCGCTGCCGATCAGATAGTAGACGGTCGGTGTCCGCGGCTGGATATAGTGAAGCGCGCCTAAGACCGGGGGAAGTGGAGGGTGCTTCATGCAGCCACGCTGGGACTTGAGCCAGTGCTCTGGCTATGACAAGGGCAGGGGCTTCGCACACCAGGTGTTGTGGCAACTGGTCTCGGGCCTCGTCTTCGTCCGTTGGTGGTGCCCACCCGGACTGCGGGTTCGGATTCTCCGCTGGTTCGGGGCCGAGATCGGTGAAGGTGTCTACATCAAGCCGCGGGTGCGCATCCACTGGCCGTGGCGGCTGAAGGTCGGCGACCACAGCTGGATCGGCGAGGATGCCTGGATCCTGAACCTCGTGGACATCACCATCGGCTCCCAGGTCGTGATCTCGCAATCCGCCCTGCTGTGCAGCGGCAGCCATGACATGAACTCTCCCAGCTTCGAGTTGGACAACGCCCCCATCGTGATCGAGTCCGGCGCGTGGGTGGCCGCCAGGGCTACCGTCCTGCGCGGGGTGACCGTCGGCGCCAACGCCGTCATCGGCGCCACCGCACTGGTGGTCAAGGACGTACCCGCAGGTCAGATTGTCCTCGCGCCCGTCGCCCAGCCCGTCCCTGAGCGGACGACGGGCAAGCCATGAGGATCATCTCGGTGGTGACGCTGATCAGCCCGCTCGGCGAGTACGGCGGGCCGACCCGGGTCGCGCTCAATCAGGCGGCGGCGCTCCGGGCCCGCGGCCACGATGTGGTGGTCGCCGCCGCCACCCGGGGGTTCGACGAGGTGCCGACGTCGATCTCCGATGTCCCGGTCAAGCTCTTTCCCGCCCGACAGGCTCTGCCGGGCGCGGGCTTCGCAGGCCTCTCCTCGCCCGGCCTGTGGCGCTGGGTGAGGCGCGAGGCACGCTCGGTGGACGTCCTGCACGTGCACGGCGCCCGCGACCTGGTGACCCTTCCGGCTGCTCGCCTGGCGCACCTCGCCCGGGTCCCCTACTTCCTTCAGTCACACGGCATGATCGATCCTTCGAGTCATCCGCTCGCCCGCCCCGTGGACGCCGTTCTGACCCGGCCCGTCCTCCGTGCCGCCGAGGCAGTGTTCCACTTGACGGCACTGGAGCGGGACCAGCTCACCGAGGTCTCACGCGGCGCCGCCCGGCTGCTCCCGCTGCACAACGGCGTTCCGGCCGCGGAAGCCGGTCCGCCGGCAACCGACGATGTCGAGGTCTTGTACCTGGCCCGGCTGGCACCGCGCAAGCGGCCGCTGAGCTTTGTCGAAGCGGCCGTCGCCCTCCACGCCGAACACCCCGGCGTCCGGTTCAGTCTGGTCGGGCCCGATGAGGGCGAGGGAGCGAAGGTGGCCCGGGCGATCGAGCTCGCCCAGCGCCAGGGGGTCCAGATCCAGTGGGAGGGAGCTCTCAGCCCCGGGCAGACCCTCGACCGCCTCCGCCATGCGACCGTCTACGTCCTGCCCTCGGTGGACGAGCCCTACCCCATGTCGGTTCTGGAGGCAATGTCCGTCGCCCGGCCTGTCGTGATTACCGACACCTGCGGACTGTCCGGCGTTGTGACCGAGGCCGGGGCGGGGCACGTCACCGACTCCACGACCGGCTCACTGGTCTCCGCGATCGGACAACTCCTCAAGGATCCCGACGAATCTGCGGCGATGGGCCGCCGGGGACGAGCGTTCGTTCTCGAGCAGATGAGTATGGACTCGATTGCCGAGACGCTGGAGGGTCACTACGCGAGCGCGATCGCCTGACCCAGAGCAGACAGGCGACGATCACGGTCAGCGCCCCGGTGGCCTGGAGCAGCGACCCTCGCAGGAGAATGGTCATGTAGACCGGGAGGACCGCTCCGGCCACCATCCACAAGCCACCGCTGAGGTGGGTCAGACGCAGTCGGCGATCGGCGGCCGCCAACGCCGGGCCGAGGACGAGGAAGCCGACAACCAGCGCCACAAGGCCGCCGTTGACCAGCAACTCCGCCCACGTCGGCGCAGAGAGGTTGTCGAAGCTGTAGCCCCGGTACTCCGCGAGGAGAATCCCCGTATCAGTGGGCTTGTCCGGCCACAGCGACCGCGGAACCCAGAACAGGATGCTCCCCATGAACTGACGCAGTGGCTGCACGAGCCCGTCCAGCCAGAAGGAGAGCGCGTTCGCGACCTGCCAGAAGGAGTCGTAGTCCGGGTTTCGCAGGTACTCGTCGAAGAAGCCACCGCGACTGACCCTCACCTCATCGGTGCGGAAGGCATCGGCGATCGGAAAGACGAACAGGAACGCCGCGATCACGCCGAGGAGCGTCGCACGCACCCGGCCCTCCGAACGCAAGGCCCCAAGGTAGGCGACGAGCCCGAACGCCACCGTTCCGAAGGTGTAGCGCGCGCTCGCCACAGGGTTGGCCACCGCGAGCAGGACCACCACGCCGACCGCCACCGTCACGGTCACCACGCTCTTCACAGCACCGTTCGTGACCCGACGGCGCAGTTGCGCCAACGCGCCGATGCAGACCAGCATCGGGTAGACGGCCAGCGCGTAGAAGACCGCCCGCATCGAAGGATCGGGCCAGATTGCTGCCCTCGCAGCCTGAGCGGCCTGCCGGCTCCCGATCGCGCCGCCAACGCCCACCCGTGAGATGTAGAACGTGGTGAAGACGAGCCCGACGGCGAAGAGGATCGCCACCCGTGTGGGGCTGATCCCTGCTTCGGACGGCGGGGAAGGTCTGGACCGGTGGCGGCTGAGCCACCAGATCACCCGCCCCACCTCGTACGCGGCGACGCCTGCCAGCACCACCCAGGCTGTGGGGGTGTCGAGCGCCGGGGCCATCCCGGGCGTGGTCGTGGAGATCTCGTCCGCCCTGATCTGGGCGGTCGGGGCCAGCCCCATGAAGATGTAGGTGAAGAGCCAGAAGAAGAAATCGAAGAGGTTGGGGGCGCCGCGCACCCACAGCACCGACAGCCGGACACCGCTCCAGATCATGATCGTCAAGGTGATGACCCAGGCATCGCTTCGCCCGACATCGGGAATACTCGACACCAGTCCGAGCGGAAGCGCCACCGACAACACGGCCACCGAGAGGACCAGGAAGACCGCCAGAATCCCGGACGGAAGCGTGGGGCGGTCAACGGACCGCGGCATCTCTGACAAACGCGAACCCCCTCGCCTGATCGGACCGCCGCGCTGATAGTACGTGAGGGTACCCTTGACCAGTCGGATCAGGTTGGGGGATGAGGTATGGGAACCGGAGACGTCCTCCGAGTGCTGCGGCGCCACTGGTGGTTCATCGCGATCGCGACGATCCTCGGCGCCGCGCTGGGCGTTGCCTGGGCCGCGACACGCACCCCCGAGTACACCGCCAAGGCGGACGTCTTCATCACCGTGACGAGTGGCCAGACGACTGGCGAACTCGCGCAGGGCAGCAGCTTCTCCCAGCAGCAGGCCCGCAACTTCGCCGCCGTTGCGACGCGGGAGATCGTGCTCGCGCCCGTCATCGAAGAGCTCGAGCTCGATGCTTCGGTTGCCCAGCTGCGCCAGCGGCTCAACGTCACTGTGCCGCTGGGAACCTCCCTGGTGTCCCTCCAGGTGACCCATCCCGACCCCGCCCTGTCGGCGAGGATCGCGAATTCGGCCGCAACCCAGCTGGCCGCTGCAGTCTCCAACCTCGCCCCCAAGGTGAACGATCTCGACGTAGCGCCGGTCCGGGCGCAACTCGTGGAAGCCGCGACGGTGCCCGACAGCCCCTCCTCTCCGGACATCCTCATGCTGGCTGTGCTGGGGATGCTCGCCGGGCTGGTGGCCGGGGTCGCCTACCAGATCCTGTCCGAGTTGATCGTCGCCCGTGTGAGCTCGACCGACCAACTCGAGGCGGTCACCGGTAGCGCCGTGCTGGGGATGGTGGGACGCAGCCCCCGCCACTCGGCGCAGGCGGTGGCGGTCACCGCAGCGCCGCTATCGCCACGGGCCGAGGAGATCCGTCACCTGCGTACCGCCCTGAAGTTCCTCACCGGCGGACCCCACCGCGCCTTCGTCATCACATCCTCGATCAGTGGTGAGGGCAAGAGCACGGTCGCGGCGAACCTGGCCGCAGCCTTCGCTGCCGAGAACGTCGCCACCTGCCTCGTCGAGTGCGACCTGCGACGTCCCAGCCTCGAGAAGATGCTCGACCTGGTGGGCGGCCCCGGTCTGACCGACGTGATCGTCGGTGACGTCACTGTGGACGACGCCCTGCAGCCGTGGGGCCACGACGGGCTCCAGGTCCTGCTGTCGGGGACCATCCCGCCCAACCCCAGCGAACTGCTCGGTAGCCCTCGGGGCGCTGCCACGCTCAACCTCCTGAACAGCCGGTTCGACGTCGTCGTGCTGGACACGCCGCCGATCACCGCCGTTACCGATGCGAGCATCCTCGGCAGGCAGTTCGGCGGCGTGGTGCTGGTCACGGGTGCGGGCAGGGTGCGCGCCGCCGAACTCCGCGCGGCCAAGGACGCCCTGGCGGTCGCCGACGTCCCGGTTCTTGGGGCAGTCCTCAACCTCTCGCGGGAGAGCGCTGCCCATCGGCCCTCCGCCTACGCGAACTCGGAGACCCTCGCGCGCCAGGTCTCGCGCACCTGGCGCGACTCGCTGGGGAACCATCGGCTCAAGGCGGCCCTCAAGGCCGCCTCGGTCGCCCTGCTGGCGGCCGTCGTCGGCGGCGCGGGCTGGCTGCTCGCGGGACGCGCGCAGGCCTCCACCCCCAGCATCTCCCCGCCACCGGTCACCCAGACTCCAGGCAGTCCCGAGCGTCCGGTCGCTGCCTTCATCGGGGACTCGCTGGTCCAGGGGGTCGGCGGCAAGGGCGTCCGGTGGACGACGCTGACCGCCGAGGCGAAGGGCTGGTCAGAGGTGAACCTCGGCCGCGGCGGCACTGGTTTCGTGACCACTGCAGGCCCCGAGGGGTGTGGCCTGAAGACCTGCCCGAGCTTCCCCGAAATGGCTCCCGACGCGATCGAGGCGCAGCCCGATATCGTCATCATCTCGGGTGGGCAGAATGACGGTCGCGCGGACGTCGCGGACGCCTCGCTCACGCTCTTCTCGACGCTGCGCGAGGCGCTGCCGGATGCCCGTATCATTGTCACGTCGCCACCGTGGCGAGCATCGGCAACTCCGGCGTTCCTGACTTCCATGGGCGAGACGCTGAAGCGCAATGCGAAAACGGCAGGAATCGAGTATCTCGACATAGGGAACCCATTGCGGGGAAGAACTGAGCTCTTCACCGATGACGGGGTCCACCCGAACGCCGACGGCTATCGTGAACTAGCCAAGGTCATAACCAGATTGATCAGGGATGAGTGAACACGATATCGCGCACGGCGAGGCCCGGGTGCTCTTCATCTGCACGGCGAACGTCGCGCGTTCCGCGGCGATGGAGTTGGTCCTTCGGGATGCGTTGGGGCCCGACGCTCGGGTAGTGATCTCCTCTGCCGGGACACGGGCTATCGATGGTGCTCCGGTGCACCCCTACATGCAGGAGGAACTCACCCGGCGCGGGATCTCCAGCGAAAGGTTCATGGCGCAGCACCTGCAGACGGACCTGCTGGAGCGCGCAGATCTGATCATCACGGCCTCGCGACGGCACGCTGCGGCGGCCGCCATGCTGGTGCCGGGCGCCCGCCGACGGATGTTCACCCTGCTCCAGTT
>JAEYNS010000326.1 GCA_023412435.1 Actinomycetes bacterium
CGGGGTCCTCGATGCCGCGGGTCATGAAGCCGGGGGAGGCCGGGCCGGCGCCGACCGGATCGGGGGTGTCGCCGCCGGTCCCCCAGCCGCTGCCCTGGCCGCGGGTGTCCATGAACAGGTGGGCGTAGCCCGCGTTCGCCCACACCAGCCGCTCGTGCGGCAACCCGCGGCCGCCGCCGTACCCGTTGAACTCCACGACGCCGGGCAGCGGGCCCGTCGCGTCCTTGGGGAGCACCAGCCACGCCTTGATCGGGTGGGCGTCGAAGCCGGCGAAGGTGACGTCCCAGACGTCCACCAGCGACAACCCGGCGTCGACCTTGACCAGGGTCGGTGCCTCGCCCGCCGGAACGTGCTCGCGCAGCGTCGTCTGCCAGAAGTCGTCGAAATCCTCGGGCTCGCGGACGTCGGGGCGATAGGCGTGCAGGTCGGCCGGGGACAGATCGAAGCGGGGCATGGCGTCCTTTCCGAGCGCCAAGCTATCGCATCCGGTTGACCGGCCCGGTGGATCCGCGCACGCTCAGCGCCGGGTGGAGTTCGACGGACGCCGGGTGCTCGTCGCCACGGACCATGGCCAACAGCAGGTCGATCGCCGCCGCCCCCATCTGGTGCAGGTCGGGGCCGACGCTGGACAGCCGGGGCGCCACCAACCGGGTGACATAGGTGTCGTCGAAGGCGATCACGCTGATCTCGCCCGGAACGCTGATTCCACGCTCGTGCCAGCGCGACAGCAGGCCGGTGGCGACCAGGTCGTTGAAGGCCAGCACCGCTGTCGCCCCGGATGCGTAGGCGACGTCCGCGGCGGAGTAGCCGCCGTCCACCTGCGGCCGGTGCGGGCCGAACTCGGTGTACTCGATGCCGCCGACCGCGTCGACGGCGGCGCGGATCCCGGCCGCACGACGGGCCTGCGACCAGGACCGTTCCGGCCCGCCGACGAAGGCGATCCGGCGGTGGCCGAGGGCGTAGAGGTGCTCGATCGCCTGCCGGGTGCCGCTGGTCTCGTCCGCCGTCACCGACGCGATCTCGGGACCGGTGCCGGTCGGGTTCAGGGTGATCCGCCGATTCAGCAGGACGCAGGGCCTGCTCGCTGCGACCGTGCGGATCAGGGCGTCGGCGGTGCGCGGCGAGGCGAGCAGGACACCGTCGGTCTGCGCAACGAGGGTGCGCAACTCCTCGGCCTCCAACTCGGGGTGCTCGGCGGTGTCGACGACGAACAGGCCGTACCCCTGGACCCGGGCCTGGGCGCCCACGCCCTTGGTGACGGAGGCGAAGTAGGGGTTCTCGATGTCGGGCACCATCAGGCCGACGGTCCCGGTACGGCCGCCGCGCAACCCGCTGGCCGCCCGGTTGGGGCGGTAGCCGAGATCGGTGACGGCGGCGATCACCCGTTTCCTCGTGTCGAGCGCCACCCGCTCGGGAGCGGCGAGGGCACGCGATACGGTCGAGATCGAGACCCCGGCCCGACGTGCAACGTCGCGGACGGTGACAGTGCCCATGTTCTCCTCGATCCGGCGGCGATCCGGCCAGACCTTGGGAGTCTCTCACCCGTCTGTGCTATCGTGCAAACGTTCTCATCGACGATTGGCGGGTTCATGACGGCAGCGGGCGGGGTGAGCCGCGCGGCGGCTGCACGCACTCCTCGTCGGGCGGTTCGCCGCGGGCCAGGGACGGTGCACTGCTGGTGACCGGCGTGCACCCCGCCTGGCTCCCCGACGCGGCGCTCGCCCCGGTCGGATTGCTGACCGTGCAGCTCGCGGGCAGCGGCCCGCTGGTCGACACCCTGGCCGCCGAACTCCGCCGCGCGACCGCCCACCACGGTGGCTCGCTGGCGCGCGTCGACCCGTCCGCACCGGCCGCCCCTGCCACCCGGCTCAGGTTCGGGCCGGTTCCCGAGGGCGCAACGGACCCCGGCCCGGAAGGCTTCGTCCTGACCCGCCGTGACCAGCGCCTCCTGATCGGCGCCAGCGGCGGGGAAGGGCTCCTGCAGGGCTACTTCCACGTGCTGCGCATGGGCGCCGAACCACAGGCGGGCCCCGACCTGGACCAGATCCACCGCCCGGCGCTCGCGCTGCGCGTCCTCGACCACTGGGACAACGTCGAACCCCACCCTGTGATGGGGCAGGTGGAGCGCGGCTACGCCGGCGGGTCGCTGTTCTTTGCGGACGGCCAGGTACGCGACGACCTGACCCGGGTGGGCCAGTACGGCCGGCTGCTGGCCTCGATCGGGATCAACCGGGTAGCTCTCAACAACGTCAACGTCGACCCCGCAGCCGCCCGGTTGCTGACCGACGGCCTGCCCGAGGTGGCACGGCTCGCGGCCGCGTTCCGGCCCTGGGGCCTCCGCGTGCTGCTCTCGGTCAGCTTCGACTCCCCGGTGCTGCTCGGCGGGCTGGCCACCTCCGACCCGCTGGAACCCGCCGTGCAGCAGTGGTGGACGGCCGCCGCTGACGCCGTGTACCGCGCCGTCCCCGACTTCGGTGGCTTCGTGGTGAAGGCCGACTCCGAGGGCCAGCCCGGCCCGTTCGGCTACGGACGCGACCACGCCGAGGGCGCCAACCTGCTCGCCCGAGCGCTCGCCCCCCACGGCGGCATCGTGTGCTGGCGCGCGTTCGTCTACAACCACCGACAGGACTGGCGCGACCGCTCCACCGACAGGGCGCGTGCCGCCCACGACCAGTTCGCCCCGCTGGACGGACGGTTCGATGACAACGTCCTGGTCCAGGTGAAGAACGGCCGGATCGACTTCCAGCCCCGCGAGCCGGTCTCGCCGCTGTTCGCCGCCCTCCCCCGCACCCGGGTCGCGTTGGAGTTGCAGATCACCCAGGAGTACACCGGGCAGCAGCGCCACGCGGTCTACCTCGGCCCGCAG
>JAEYNS010000262.1 GCA_023412435.1 Actinomycetes bacterium
GCGCTGGCCCTGCTGGCAGAGCGTCTGGGCGACGTCCGTCCCGGGACGACGGGCTAGGAACAAACCCGGCCCGGCGTGGTGTTGTACCAGCGTCCGAGTCCCCTCCCGATCGACAGGTAGAGTGCACGCATGGTGACGACGCTCCCGGAACGGCCGGTGCTGATGCGCGAAGCGCTGGGCGAAGCGCTGCGCGAACTCCGGACCGCCGAGAAGCTCACCCTGCGTGAGGTGTCTGCCCAGGCGAGGGTGAGCCTTGGTTACCTGTCCGAGATCGAACGGGGCCAGAAGGAGGCGTCCAGCGAGTTGCTGAACGCGATCTGCGGGGCGCTCGGCGTCCCGCTGTCGACCCTGCTGCGGCTGGTCAGCGACCAGATCGACGCCCGCAGGGCGGTCACCCAGCTGCCGGTCCGGAGCGAGACCGTCGCCGCGGCCTGACCCGGCGATGCGCGAGACGGAGTTGTGGGCGCGGCTGCGCGCCGTCCTCGGACCCGTCTACACCGCCACCTGGGCGGACTCGGTGGTACACGCCGACCTGGGGGACAAGACCGTGGTCCAGGCGCTGGCCTCCGGTGTACCGGTGAAGCGGATCTGGGCCGCCGCGAGCGCCGTCCTCGAGGTTCCCGAGCACCTGCGCTGAACCGCCGCGTGTCGCTCGATTTCGAACAGATGTTCGCCTAATCTGTGGACGACGTCGAGGCTGCCGAGCCGTCGTCCACAGGTTCCGAGACCCGACTGACCGATTGTCAGTCCCGGTTCCTAGGGTGAGGGGTATCGGTTCGAAGAAGGGACAGGTTGATGGCGGTTGCAGATCGCGCCAAGGCACTCGAGGCGGCGCTCGCCCAGATCGAGAAGCAGCACGGCCGCGGCTCCATAATGCGGCTCGGTGAAGAGACCAGGCAGCCCATCGAGGTGATCCCCACAGGTTCGATCGCGCTCGATGTCGCGCTGGGGATCGGCGGCCTGCCGCGCGGCCGGGTGGTCGAGATCTACGGCCCCGAATCCAGCGGCAAGACGACCGTCGCGCTGCACGTGATCGCCAATGCGCAGGCTGCCGGCGGCATCTGCGCCTTCATCGACGCCGAGCACGCGCTCGACCCCGACTACGCCGCCAAGCTCGGGGTGAACACCGACGAGTTGCTGGTCAGCCAGCCCGACAACGGCGAGCAGGCCCTCGAGATCGCCGACACCCTCGTCCGCTCCGGCGCCCTCGCTCTGATCGTGATCGACTCGGTCGCCGCCCTGACCCCGCGCGCCGAGATCGAGGGCGAGATGGGTGACAGCCACGTCGGCCTGCAGGCCCGGCTGATGAGCCAGGCGCTGCGCAAGATGACCGGTGCGCTGTCCGGAGCCGGCACCACCGCCATCTTCATCAACCAGCTGCGGGAGAAGATCGGCGTGATGTTCGGCTCGCCCGAGACCACCACCGGCGGCAGGGCGCTGAAGTTCTACTCCTCGGTGCGGCTCGACGTCCGCCGGATCGAGACCCTCAAGGACGGCTCCGACATGGTGGGCAACCGGACCCGGGTGAAGGTGGTCAAGAACAAGGTCGCGCCGCCGTTCAAGCAGGCTGAGTTCGACATCATCTACGGCCAGGGGATCAGCCGTGAGGGCGGCCTGATCGACCTGGGCGTGGAGTGCGGGATCATCCGCAAGGCCGGAGCGTGGTTCACCTACGAGGGCGAGCAGCTCGGCCAGGGCAAGGAGAACGCCCGCAACTACCTCAAGTCCAACCCGGACATCGCCGACGAGCTGCAGCGCCGTATCCTCACCCACCTCGGTGTCGGGGCGGAGAAGGTACCCGACGGCATCGACCCGGTGACCGGCGAGGTCTCCTTCTGACGGTGTCTGACGAGCCCGAGGCCGATCCGGTAGCCGTCGCGCGCGAGATCGCGCTGCGGCAGCTGACCGTGCGGCAGCGGACGCGCGCCGAACTGCAGGCCGCCCTGGCCCGAAAGAACGTGCCGGCCGAAGCCGCCCGCGAGGTGCTGGACAGGTTCACCGAGGTCGGCCTGCTCGACGACGCCGCCTTCGCCAGGGACTGGGTGGCCTCCGGCGGCCGACGGCTGCGGGGCAGGCGGGTGCTCGCCCAGGAGTTGGCCCACAAGGGCGTCTCCGCGGAGCTGATCGACGAGGCTCTCGCCTCCGGCGACCCGTCCGACGACCTCGAGGTGGCCCGCGAGCTGGCCCACCGCAAGCTGCGCGGCATGGCGGGCCTGGAGCGCCAGGTCCGCTATCGGCGGCTCACCGGCACGTTGGCCCGCCGTGGCTTCGCGAGTCCCGTCATCGCGCGGGTGGTGCGCGAGGTGCTCGACGAGGCCGAGGTTCCTGAAGCCGAGATCGAGTGAGCCGTCAGGCTTGCTTGCGGAATCTCGCGGCGCGGGCCTAGCCTGCGAACAGGTGCGCCGAGCGGCTCACCACCGAAAGAGCAAGCTGATCGGGGACTGAAACCCCACTGTCAGGCGTTCCGGGGATAGCCGGGACGCCTAGGCGGCGCTGGACAGCTTTCGCTTCGGTGATCCCGCGGAGTGCCCACCCCGCCCCAGGAGGACGCCATGGACATGATGCAGGTTCTGGTGATCGCGACGGTCGCGCTCGGTGTGGCGATCCTCATTCTGGCGATCGGTCTGCTGGTCGCCCTCCGCTTCCAGCGTCGCAGCGTCCACCAGGAGGCCCGCAGGGCGGTGGAGGAGGAGCGGCGCCGCAGCGCGCTCCAGCTGCCCAACCTGCCCGACCTTCGTCCCAAGTCCGGACGCAAGCCGCGTGCGGCCCAGCAGGCCAGGCAGGCCAAGGGCCAGCAGCGTCGGCCCACCCCGACCCAGCCGTCGGAGGACCTGGCGGCGGTCGACGCCGGCCTGCGGGCCCGCGAGGTGGAACTCGCCGAGCGCGAGGCGGCGCTGGCCCGCCAGGCCGCCCAGGTGGCGTCCGGCCGCGACGAGGTCGAGCACGCCCGCGCCTCCCTCGACAGGGAGCGCGCCGACCTCGAACAGGCCAAGGCCGACCACCTGGATCGGCTCGCGCGGCTGGCCGACACCACTCCTGCTGCCGCACGCGCGGAGTTCCTCGCCCAGATCGAGCGGGAAGAGCGGCTCAGGGCCGCCCAGCTGGCCCGTGACCTGGAGACCGAGGCGCTGCGCACCGGCGAGGCGCGCGCCCGCAAGGTGATCGTCGGGGCCATCCAGCGCCTCGCCGCCGAACAGACCACCGAGTCGGTGGTGGCCACGGTGGCCCTGCCCAGCGACGAGATGAAAGGACGGATCATCGGCAGGGAGGGCCGCAACATCCGGGCCTTCGAGCAGGTCACCGGCGTCAACGTGATGATCGACGACACCCCGGAGAGCGTGCTGCTGTCGTGCTTCGACCCGGTGCGCCGCGAGACCGCACGGCTGACCCTCACCGAACTCGTCGCCGACGGCCGCATTCACCCAGCCCGGATCGAGGAGGTGCACGAGCGCAGCCAGCGCCGGATCGAGGAACTGTGCCTGCGGGCCGCCGAGGACGCCCTGCTGGAGATGGGCATCACCGACCTCGACCCCGGCCTGATGCCCTACCTCGGGGCGCTGAAGTACCGGACGTCGTACGGCCAGAACGTGCTGGCCCATCTCGTCGAGAGCGGTCACGTCGCGGCGCTGATCGCCGCCGAACTCGGCCTGGACGTCCAGACCTGCCGGCGCGCCGCCTTCCTGCACGACATCGGCAAGGCGATGACCCACGAGGCGGAGGGGTCCCACGCCAGCGTGGGCGCCGACCTTGCCCGCCGGCACGGCGAACACCCCGACATCGTCCACGCGATCGCCGCCCACCACAACGAGATCGAGCCGGCAACGGTGGAGGCGGTCCTGGTCCAGGCTGCGGACGCGATCAGCGGCAGCCGGCCGGGGGCGCGCCGGGAGAGTCTGGAGATTTACGTCAAGCGCCTGCAGCGCCTGGAGGAGATCGCCCGCAGCCACCAGGGAGTCGACAAGGTGTTCGCGATGCAGGCCGGTCGGGAGGTACGCGTCATGGTGGCCCCCGACCAGGTCAGCGACGCCGAGTCGCAGGCGATCGCGCGCGAGATCGCCAAGGAGGTCGAGGGAGAGCTCACCTACCCGGGCAGCATCAAGGTCACCGTGGTGCGGGAGTCGCGGGCGGTGGCGCTCGCCCGCTGACCGGTGCCGCGGCCGCCGAGTGTGACCGGCCGGGGGCTCGGAAGGTAGGGTCGCCCCCATGGCATCGGCACCTTCCACCGCGCAGCCGCGCACCTACCCGGGGGCCACCTCCGGCTGCCAGATCACCGCCCACGACTCCGAACGGATCTCCGGGGTGCTCGAGGACGCCGGGTACTCGCGCTGTCCCGACGGCGAGCAGGCCGATGTCGTGGTGTTCAACACGTGCGCGGTGCGCGAGAACGCCGACAACCGGCTCTACGGCAACCTGGGCCACCTGGCTCCGGTGAAAGCCTCCCGCCCCGGCATGCAGATCGCCGTCGGTGGCTGCATGGCGCAGAAGGACAGGGCCGTGGTGGTGCGCAAGGCGCCGTGGGTCGACGTGGTCTTCGGCACCCACAACCTCGGCTCGCTGCCGGTGCTGCTGGAGCGCGCCCGGGTGCTGGAGCAGTCCCAGGTCGAGATCGTCGAGGCGCTGGAGCGCTTCCCCTCCACGCTGCCCACCCGTCGCGAATCGGCCTACGCCGCCTGGGTCTCGGTGAGCGTCGGCTGCAACAACACCTGCACCTTCTGCATCGTGCCCGCGCTGCGCGGCAAGGAGACCGACCGCCGCCCCGGCGACATCCTCGCCGAGATCAGCGCGCTGGTCGCCGAGGGCGTGCAGGAGATCACCCTGCTGGGCCAGAACGTCAACAGCTACGGGGTCGAGTTCGGCGACCGGCAGGCCTTTGGCAAGCTGCTGCGCGCCTGCGGCGAGATCGAGGGCCTGGAACGGGTCCGGTTCACCTCGCCGCACCCGGCCGCCTTCACCGACGACGTGATCGCAGCGATGGCGGAGACACCGAATGTGATGCCCTCCCTGCACATGCCGCTGCAGTCCGGCTCGGACGCCGTCCTCAAGGCGATGCGGCGCTCCTACCGCAGTGAGAAGTTCCTCGGGATCCTCGACCGGGTCAGGGCGGCGATCCCGCAGGCGGCCATCACCACCGACATCATCGTCGGCTTCCCGGGCGAGACCGAGGCCGACTTCCAGGCCACCCTCGACGTCGTGGCGGCCTCCCGTTTCGCGGCGGCCTTCACCTTCCAGTACTCGATCCGGCCCGGCACCCCGGCGGCCACGATGCCCGACCAGGTGCCGCATCAGGTGGTCCAGGAACGCTACGAGCGTCTGGTCGAGCTGGTGGGGGAGATCTCCTACGCCGAGAACCAGGGACTTGTCGGACAGCGCGTCGAAGTGATGTTCGCCGACGGCGAGGGCCGCAAGGACGCCGAGACCAATCGGATGTCGGGTCGCGCACGCGACAACCGGCTGGTGCACGTCCGGGTGCCCCAGGAAACGGACGCCCGCCCGCGTCCGGGCGCCTTCGCCGAGGTCGAGGTCAGCTACGCAGCCCCCCACCACCTCAATGCCGACGGCGGCCTGGTGTCGTTGCGGCGCAGCCGCGGCGGCGATGCCTGGCAACTGCGCAACGGCCGGGAGGAGCCGGCGACCGGCACCCGCGCGCTGGTCGGGCTGGGCATGCCGGTCCGCGCGTCCACCTAGCCCGAATACGGACCAGGGGGCCGGCGTCTGCCGGCCCCCTGGCGTTCGTTGTCAGATCGGTCGAAGCTCGGCTCGCGGCCGGCCTCGACGTCAACCTGGCGGTTCAGGAAAGTCCTGCGCCCGGTGTGTGCCATTGAGTGGCTCCGGGATCAGGATCCGTCCGGTCATCGACCTGGATCGATGTCCTGACTGATCTCGTCCTCGTGGTCCGCAACGGCACCCTTGATCTGGTCAACGACTACCATGCGCACCCCCTTTCTCTCCCGACGCCAGGAGACCCTCTCCAGGCCGTTCCTCAGTTGTACTCCGGCCTTCCAAGCGTGCCAAGACGTCTGCCCGGGATGTGGGCACCCGGCAGAATGGACGCCGATGAGCGAGCTCCCGGTCCTGGTCGTGAACGGTCCGACCGCCAGCGGCAAGACCGCGGTGGCGGTCGCTGTCGCGCACGTGCTCGCCGCCGACGGGCTGGCCGCCGAGGTGGTCAACGCCGATTCGATGCTGGTCTACCGCGGCATGGACATCGGGACGGCGAAACCGACGCCTGCCGAGCGCGGCGGCGTCCGCCACCACCTGATCGACATCATGGAGGTCACCGAGACCGCCAGCGTGGCTGCCTTCCAGCAGCTGGCCAGGGCGGCGATCGCCGACTGCAGGGGACGGGGAGTGCTGCCGATCGTGGCCGGCGGCTCGGCGCTCTACATGCGCGCCATTCTCGACGAGTTCGAGTTCCCGGGGACGGACCCGGCGGTCCGCGCCCGGCTGGAGGCCGAACTGGCAGAGGTCGGGCCCGCTGCGCTGCACGCCCGCCTGGCAGCTGTCGCCCCCGAGGTGGCGGCCGGGATCCTGCCCGGCAACGGACGCCGGGTGGTCCGGGCCCTGGAGGTGATCGAGCTCACCGGGTCGTTCAGGCCGGTGCTGCCGCAGGGGAGCTACGCGATCAGCGGCGTCCTGCAGTACGGGCTGGCGCTGGAGCGCGACGACCTCGACGCCCGGATCGAGGCACGGGTGGAGCAGATGTGGCAGGACGGCTTTGTCGACGAGGTGCGTGGCCTCGTGCCGCGTGGGCTGAGGGAGGGCCGGACAGCCTCTCGTGCCCTCGGCTACCGGCAGGTGCTCGAGCACCTCGACGGTCAGTGCACGGAGGCGGAGGCGAGGGTGACGACCACCAGCGGCACGCGGCGATTCGCCCGCAAGCAGCTCGGGTGGTTCCGCCGCGACCCCCGGATCACGTGGGTGCCGGCCGGGGCCGGCGCCGTCGCCGAGCTCGTGGCAGCCGTCAGGGGTAGGCTCGACGAGATCCCGGGGAGGTCAAGTGGCTGAACTCACGTTCGTCAAGGGTCATGGTGCCCGCAACGACTTCGTGCTGTTCGCCGACCCCGAGGGCGCGATCGAGCTGTCCGACGGCCAGGTGGCAGCGATCTGTGATCGCCGGGCCGGGATCGGCGCCGACGGCATCCTGCGCGCGGTCCGCAACGACGACGGCTGGTTCATGGACTACCGCAACGCCGACGGGTCGATCGCCGAGATGTGCGGCAACGGGCTGCGGGTCTTCGTGCGGTTCCTGGCCGCCGAAGGGCTGATCGACGGTGAGACGGTCACGGTGGGCACCCGTGCCGGGCGGCGCACCGGACGGTTCCTCGCCGACGGCAGGATCGCTGTGACGATGGGGCCGGTGACGCTCGGCGCGGACCGGCCGAAGGTCGGTGTCGGGACCGCGACCTGGGACGGCGTCGCCGCCGACGTCGGCAACCCCCACGTCGTCAGCATCGTCGCGGACGCCGCCGAGCTGGACGGTCTCGACCTGTCACGGCCCCCCGCCGTGCCCGCTGGCCGGTTCCCCGACGGGGTGAACGCCGAGTTCGCGCTGGTTGAGGGGCCGGGGCGGGTAAGGATGCGGGTGCACGAGCGCGGCTCGGGCGAGACCTGCGCCTGCGGGACCGGGGTGGTGGCGGTCGCCGTCGTCGCCGGCGGTGCGGTCGCGGGCGGGCCGCCGGTGGTCGTCTCGACCCCCGGGGGCGAACTCGATGTCACCGTCGATGAGACGGGGGAGGCCACGTTGACCGGCCCCGCTGTGCTGGTAGCGCGCGGGTCGCTTGATCTGGAGGTGATCGGCGCATGACACAGGCTGACTGGGAGGACGAGCTCGA
>JAEYNS010000171.1 GCA_023412435.1 Actinomycetes bacterium
GCCATGGTGCTGGCGAAGCAGAAGCTCGAAGTGGTAATCGGAGTTGCTCATGCATCAAGGCTGCTGCTGAGGCAGGCCGCCTCACATCGGACGAAAGCCGGAACCTTCACCCCAGCTCGGCGTCTGAGGTACCTCAGAAGACCCCGGGAGCAGCCTTGCCACGCCTGCTCCGAGCGCATTGACGCGCCGCCGGGCGAGTGCTGCCATGGGCAGATGACCGTGACTGTCGGGGTCGACTACCTGGTCATCGGGGCGGGCGCGATGAGCATGGCCTTCACCGATGCCCTCGTCGCCAACTCCGACGCCACCGTGGCGCTGGTCGACCGCCGTCACGGGCCGGGCGGGCACTGGCTGGACGCCTACCCGTTCGTCCGGCTGCACCAGGCCTCGCTGTTCTACGGGGTCGCCTCCACCCGTCTGGGCGACGGCAGGCTGCAGACCGCGGGTCCCGAGGCCGGGCTGCAGGAGCGGGCCACCGCCCCGGAGGTGTGCGTCTACTACGCCGACGTACTGGCGAACCTGGTCGCCACCGGACGGGTCACCTTCTTCCCCGGCTGCGACTACACCGGCGGGCACGCCTTCCGGTCGTTGGTCAGCGGGACCCGTTACGCCGCCCCGCACGCCCGGGTTGTCGACGGCGCCTACCTGTCGGGAAGCATCCCGCTCACCTCCCCACCGCCGTTCGAGGTCGAGCCGGGGGCCCGGGTGATCGCGGTCAACGACCTGGTGCGGCTCACCGAGCCGCCGCAGGAGTACGTCGTCGTCGGGGCGGGCAAGACCTCGCTGGACGCCGTCGTCTGGCTGCTGCAGCGCGGGGTCGATCCGGACGCGATCTGCTGGGTGCGGCCGCGCGACCCCTGGCTGCTGAACCGTGCCGTCGTCCAGCCGGACCCGGCGATCTTCCAGGGCATGGCCGCCGACACCATGGAGGCTGCGCTCGAGGCGTCCGACCCGGACGACCTGTTCCTGCGGCTGGAGGACCGGGGCATCATGCTGCGGCTCGACCCGGGCGTGACGCCGACCATGGCCAGGACGCCCACCCTGGCCCGGTGGGAGCAGGAACTGCTGCGGCGGGTCACCCGGGTGGTCCGGCTGGGGCACCTGCGCTCGGTGGCGCCCGGACGGTTGCGCTGACCGGCGGCGACATGGCGGTGTCGCGCGACGCGCTGGTGGTGCACTGCGCGGCGGCAGGGCTGCCGACCCGTCCGCTGCTGCCGATCTGGCAGCCGGACGCGATCCGGCCCCGCCCCGTCCGGGTCGGCTTCCCCTGCTTCGGCGCCGCCGTCTCCGGCTACGTCGAGGCGACCCGCGACGACGACGCGGCGAAGAACGAGGTCTGCCGTCCCTCGCCGTACTCGAACACCCCGGCCGACTGGATCACCATGCAGATCGTCGGGGGCGCGGCGTCGCAGGCGATGTCGCGGGCCGCCGACCTGAAGGAGTGGGCGAACCAGACCACCTTGAACCCGGCCCGGATCCCGCCCGAACGGGCCGACGACCCCGCGGTGGTGGCGGCGATGACCCGGCTGCGGGCCAGCATCGGGCCGGCCCGGGAGCGGATGGCCGCCATGGCAGCGGCGTGAGCCTGATCGTCCACAGAGCGATCCAACCGGCGGTGATGCTGTTTACTAGGCCAAACGGCGCTGATGCCCGGTCGGAACGGCACAGGGCTCGCCTGAGGATCGCCGGCCCTGCGTCAGGCAGACAACCCCCACCCGGGCGACCGGGATCGGCCCGACAGCGCAAGGATGGCTATGCAGCACCACCCCTCTGTTGGCGTGCAGCTCACCCCCGAAGAGGTGGCGTCGCTCCAACTGCGCATCTTCGACCAGTTCCGCGCGGTCTGCGAAGCGAACGGGATCACCTACTTCGCATACTACGGAACCCTGATCGGGTGCGTCCGGCACCAGGGCTTCATCCCGTGGGACGACGACATCGACGTCGCGGTGTTCCGCGACGACTACGAGAGGCTGCTGGGTCTGGACTGGGCCGCCGAAGGCCTCCGCCTTGCCACCTACCGCAACACCCCCGACTTCCACGTCACCTACGCCAAGCTGTGCGACCCGGCGACGGTGGTCGTCGAGCCCATGTTGGCGAAATACACGGGACGCGATGGGGTGAACATCGACATCTGGCCGATGGACCGGGTGTCGGGCAACTGGGTGGTGCGCCGGGCCAACCACCTCGCGGTGCGCGCGCTGCGCCAGCTGATCGAGCTCAAGTGGCTCGCTCGCAGGGCGGGCAGGGCGCCCTGGCGGCAGGGGTTGGCGGACGTGGTCGCGCGCGTGCTGCGACCGCTGCCAATGCAACGTCTGCACGCTGCGGTGGAGGGGCTGATCGTGCGTCGGACTGGCAGTCTGGTCGGGTGCCGCCTCGGGGGAGTGGGGCCCGAGCAATGGATGCCGCCGGAGTGGCTCACGCCGCCGGCCACGCTGACCTTCGAGGGCAGGCAGGTGAGTGCCCCGCGGGAGTACGACAAGATCCTGCGGCAGATCTTCGGCGACTACCTGCGCCTGCCACCGCAGGAGAAGCGGGTTCGGCACGGCTTCGTCGCCTACCACGCCGACGCCGGCCGATAGGCGACGGAGCAAAGGCTGCGATCGGAGCCGTCCCCGCGTCCTGAGAACCGTCCCCGCGTCCTGAGGAACCGTCCCCTGTCCCGAGGAACCGTCCCCGTGTCCGCGCGCCCGCCGCGAGCCTAGGATGCGGCTGTGCTGCGGATGCGAAG
>JAEYNS010000011.1 GCA_023412435.1 Actinomycetes bacterium
CCGGGGGGGGCGGACAGGGCCAACGCCCCGGCGCCCGGGGGCGCCGCCTGGCTGAGTTCGGCCGCGTCCTGCGGACTGAGGTCGAGCTCCCCCGAGGCGGCCGCGGCGCGCTGCCGCAGCCAGGACAAGAAGCCGTCCCACACCCCTCAAGTATGTGCCCGGGGGCCGACGGTTCCCACCCTCCGATCTGCTAGCCGCCGGCCAGCAGCCGTCGGGTGTCGGCGACGTCGGTGTTCATCTGATCGATCAGGTCGTCGATGCTGGTGAACCTGATCTGGCCGCGGATCAGTGCGGCGAACTCGACAGTGACCGGGGCGTCGTACAACTCGAGGTCGTCGCGGTCGAGGACATAGGACTCCACCCGCCTGTCGATGCCGTCGAAGGTCGGGTTGGTCCCCACCGAGATGGCGGCGGGCCAGCGCTCGGGCTCGGCGCCTTCGGGCAGCGGTTCGCCGTGCGCGCCGAGGTGATCGCGCCGGGTCAGCCACCCGGCATAGACCCCGTCCGCAGGGCACGCGAGGTTGGGCGGCACGGGGAGGTTGGCGGTCGGGAAGCCGAGTTCGCGGCCACGGCGATCACCGTGCGCCACCACGCCGCGGAACGAGAACGGACGCCCCAGGTGCTCTGCCGCGTGGGCCACGTCCCCCGCGGCGAGCGCCTGCCGGATCAGGGTCGAGCAGGTCTCCTCGTCGCCGTAGCGCACAAGGGTGATGCCTTCGACGACGAAACGACCGGCGGCGAGTTCGGTGAGCAGCGCCACGTCACCGGAGGCACGGTGGCCGAACCGGAAGTTGGCCCCGACGACGACCCGGGCGGGATGGAGCGGGGCCACCACCTCGGCCACGAACCGCTCCGGTGGCCAGGTGGCGAACTCCCGGGTGAAGGTCACCACCTCGACCCGGTCGGCACCGGCCCGGGTGAGCAGCTCGATCCGCTCCTCGAGGCTGGTCAGCAGCATCGGACCCACTTCGGGCCGCAGCACCGACACGGGGTGGGGCCAGAAGGTGACGACGACGAGCGGCAGTCCCGGCTCTCGGCTGCGGGCTTCGGCGAGCACCGCCTGGTGGCCGGGGTGCACGCCGTCGAAATTGCCGATCACGACTACCGAGCGCTCCACAACCCGCCTTCCCAACGATGCCGATGAACCATAGCAAGGACGCCGGATCAGCTGCCCACCAGGACGGCGACTGGCACGGCGCGCTCGTCCTGCGGCCGGTACAGCGCCAGCAGATCCCCCTCCGCCAGCACCGCGGTGACCGGACCCGGGACCGTCCGGTTGAGCGGGCGGCCGTGACGGACGTCCACAGCCTCGCCGGCGTCCACCTCGACGACCGGGAAGCAGCGTCGGGCGACCTCGGCAAGGCCGAGCAGCGGGACCCGCGAACCGGGGTCGCCAGCCAGGGCGTCCGGTGACAGGTGAGGGTCGGAGAAGCTGAAGGAACCTACCCGGGTACGGCGCAGGCGGGTCAGGTGCCCGCCGGTGCCGAGGTCGCGGCCCAGGTCGCGGGCCAGCGCCCGGATGTAGGTGCCTGAGGAGCAGTCCACCTCCACGTCGACGTCGAGCACGGGCACCCCGTCGGCCTCGGCGGGACGCATCCCGGTGGCCTCGAACCGGCTGACCACCACCTGGCGGCCGGACAGCACCACGTCCTCGCCGCGGCGGACCCTCAGGTAGGCGCGCTGGCCGTCGACCTTGATCGCCGACACCGTCGAGGGGACCTGGGTGATCGGGCCGCGGAAGGCCGCCATCGCCGAGACCACAGTCTCGGTGCTCACGCCGGCGGCGCCGTCGGCCGCCACCAGCTCGCCGTCGGCATCGTCGGTCAGCGTCGTCTGGCCGAGCCGGATCGTGGCGGAGTAGCTCTTGTCGGTCAGCGCGAGGTGGCCCAGCAGGCGGGTCGCCCGTCCGGCTCCGACCACCAGGACCCCGGTCGCCATCGGGTCGAGCGTCCCGGCATGGCCGACCTTGCGGGTGCCCAGGATCCGGCGGAGCCGGCCCACCACCTGGTGGGAGGTCCAGCCGGCCGGCTTGTCGACGACCAGCAGGCCGTCAGTCAAGCTTTCCGGCCTCCGCCCCGGTCTCCTCGAGCTCGTCCTGCGGACCCTCGTCCTCGGCGTGGCGGTAGGGGTCGGGGTCGCCGGCGTAACTGGCGCCGGCGGCGCGGGCGGCCACCTCGGCGTCCAGGGCGCGGGCGCGCGCGAGGGCCTCCTCGATGTGGGCGGCCTCCTCCTCGACCCCGTCCAGGACGAAGGTCAGGGTCGGGGTGAACTTCAGGCCGAGCTGCTTGCCCACGGTGGAGCGCAGCAGCCCGGTGGCCGAGGCGAGGGCCGTGGCGGTCTGCTCGCGGTCGGCGGGATCACCCATCACCGTGTAGAAGATCGTCGCCTCGCGGCCGTCCCCGGTCAGCCGGACGTCGGTCACCGTGGCGAAGCCGAGTCGCGGATCCTTGATCCGCCGCTCGAGCATGCCGGCGACGATCACCTTGATCTGCTCGGCGACCTTGGCGTAACGCGGACTCGCCATGAACCTCTCCTCTCAGCTGGGCCTGCAACCGAGGGCCGCCGGTCGCGTCGGGGGCCACCGGAG
>JAEYNS010000109.1 GCA_023412435.1 Actinomycetes bacterium
ACCATGAACGGCCGGCTCCCGCACGGGGGCCGGCCGTTCGGCCTTCCCGGCACCCGGCGTCAGCTGCCCCCCCCGGGCAGCGTGGCGGGCGGGTGCGAATAGACTGACCGCCGTGGCCGACCCGACAGCGCTCCGCGTCCAGGACGTGGTGGTCCGGCTGGGTGGCCGGGCGGTGCTGGACGGGCTCAGCCTGTCGGCCGGGGCCGGTCAGGTCACGGCCGTCCTGGGCCCCAACGGCGCGGGCAAGACAACCCTTGTGCGCTGCTGCACCGGCCTGCTGCAGCCGTCGGCAGGATCCATCGACGTGCTCGGACGCCCAGCCGGCAGCCCCGGCGCCAACGACCGGGTCGGGCTGATGCCGCAGTCGACCGGAGCCTGGTCCGGCGTCCGCCCCCGCGAGCTGCTGGACTACCTGGCCAGCCTGTACGCCCACCCGCTGCCGGTCGCCGACCTGATGGCCGAGCTGGGCATCTCCGGCTTCGCCAGCGTCGCCTACCGGCGGCTCTCGGGCGGCCAGCAGCAGCTGGTGAACCTGGCCGGCGCAGTGATCGGCCGCCCCGCCCTCGTCTTCCTCGACGAGCCCACAGCGGGCCTCGACCCGCACTCCCGCCGGACGGTCTGGAACCTGGTCCGCAGCCTGCGCGATTCCGAGGTCGCGGTCCTGCTGACCACCCACGCGATGGACGAGGCCGAACAGCTCGCCGACCGGGTGAACCTGCTGGACGCCGGCCGCCTGGTGGCCGGCGGCACGGTCGCCGAGCTGACCGCCGACGGCAGTCTCGAGGACCTCTTCCTCACCCGAACCACTCCCCCGGGGGCCGCATGACGACCCTCGACCTGACCCCGGCGCCCGGCGCGGCCCCGCGCACCCGCCGGATCCTGCGGCACGCGGTCACCGAGGCCGGGTTGGTGGCCCGCAACGGCGAGCAGTTGCTGCTGGCCCTGGTGATCCCGGTCTCGCTGCTGATCGCCCAAGGCGTGGCGGGCGCCCGCTTCGGCATCGAACGCGAGCCCTTCGTCGCCTCGGTGCTGGCCCTCGGCCTGTGGTCGACGGGCTTCACGTCGCTGGCGGTGGCCACCGCGTACGAGCGACGCTACGGGGTGCTGGAACGGCTCGCCGCCACCCCGCTGCGCCGTTCCGACCTGCTGCTCGGCAAGGCCGGCGCCTTCGGGCTGCTGGCCCTGGCACAGTCCGCCGTCCTGGTGGTGGTGGGGCTGCTGGCGGGCTGGTCACCGGCCCCGTCCGTCGCGCAGAGCCTTGTGCTGCTGGTCGCTGTCCCGCTCGGCCTTGTGGCCTTCGCCGGCCTCGGCCTCGGCCTGGCCGGTTCCGCCACCGCCGAACTGACCCTCGGGCTGGCGAACCTCGTCTACCTGGCCGGCGCCACCCTGGGCATCCTCGTCCCTGCGCAGGCCTACCCCGGCTGGATGCAGCCGTTGCTGGAATCCCTGCCAACCACCGCGCTGGCGCAGAGCCTGCGCACCTGGGCCACCGGCGGTACCGACCCGCTGCCGCTGGCCGTCCTGGCCTGCTGGGTCATCGTGGGCCTCGCGCTGGCCCGGAAGGTGTTCAGATGGACCTCGTGAGCTCCGCAGCGGCGGTACGGCGTTGGGCGACGGCCTCCCTGGTGGCCAACATGGGCCTGGTGCTGACCGGCGGGCTGGTGCGGGTGACCGGCTCGGGGCTGGGCTGCAGCACCTGGCCGCAGTGCGAGCCCGGGTCGTACGTCCCCCACCCCGAGGCGGGCGGGCACGCCCTCATCGAGTTCGGCAACCGGCTGCTGACCTTCGTCCTGATCGCAGTGGCGATCGCCACCTTCGTCGCGGCGTGGAAGGCCCGCGACGACGCCGGCCGGCCGCGCAGGGACCTGCGCCGGCTCGCCTTCTGGGCGGGGATCGGGGTCCCGGCCCAGGCGGTGATCGGTGGCCTGTCCGTGCTGAGCCAGCTGAACCCGTGGGTGGTCTCGCTGCACCTGCTGGCCTCGGTGGCGATCATCGTGGTGTGCGTCGTCCTGCTGCACCGCAGCTCCGGACGCTCCCCCGCCCCCGTCCCACCGCTGCAGGGCCGGCTGGTGCGGGTGGTGTTCGGGCTCGGCATGGCGGTCGTCGTGCTCGGCACCGTGGTCACCGGTGCAGGCCCCAACAGCGGGGACGGCGGCGCCGAGCGGAACGGCTTCGACCTGGAGCTTGTGGCCAAGATCCACGCCGGCAGCGTCTGGGTGACGCTGGCCGCCCTGGTGGCGCTGCTGTGGCTGGCACGCGGGCTGCCCGCCCTGAGTCGGTCCGCCTGGCTGGTGGCCGGCGTGTCGGCGCTGCAGGGCGTCATCGGCTACACCCAGTTCTTCCTCGGCAACCCGCCTGCCCTCGTCGCCGTCCACATGGCGGGGACCGCGCTGTTCGCTGCGGCGGTGGCGCACCTGCTGATGAGCGCGCAACCGGCGGCGCAGGCACCGCTGAGCCCTGACGACGCGCCGGCGGTCGCGGCGCGCTGACCGTCCGCCGGCACCCGCTGCGGGCACCATGGGGGCGTGGACCTGCAGACCCATCGGGCCGCCCTTGAGGCGGCAGTCCTCGCCACCCCCGGGGTGACCAGCTTCGCCTGGTTCGGCTCCGCCGCCTCGGCTGCCGCCGACCGGCGCGACGAGTGGTCCGACCTCGACTTCGCCGTCTTCCATGCCGCGGGCGCCGAGCGGGTGGGCAGCGACTGGCCGTTCCTGCCCTTCCCCGAGCACCTGGTGCTGACCGCGAGGGAGGGCCACGGCGGCGGCGTCGCCCTCTACGACGACGGCGTGCTGTACGAGTTCGGTGCCGGGCGGCCCTGGCTGCTCCGCGACCCGTCCGGTGAGATCGTGCTGGACGGCGGCGACATCAGCTTCCTCGCTCCTGACCAGCCGCAGGACGCCGCCACCCAGCTCGGCCTGTTCCTCGCCAAGCTGCACATCGGGATGGGCAGGGCGCGCCGCGGCGAGCGACTGGCCGCCGGCGCCCACGTCCGCCACCACGCGCTCGGCTGCCTGGCCGAAGCGCTGCGGCAGCGGCTCGCCCCGGCCGCCGAGCGGAACCCGTTCGACCCGCTGCGACGCCTGGAGCAGGCGCTGCCGGAGGTGGCGGCCCGGCTCGACACCCTCCTGGCCACCGACCTGGAAACCTGTGGCCGCGGGCTGTTCCGGATCGCCAGGGAACTGCTCGAGCCCGACTGGCCGCAGTTCCCCAGTCGCGCCGCCGACGTGGTGGCCGCCCGCTACGGCTGGTCGTAGCCCGCCCGGTCCACCCCCGCCGTGCGCGCCGCGGTGCGATGATCGAACCGTGCACGTGAAGGAGATCGGGACCGGTGCCCCGGTGCTGCTGCTGCACGGCGGCGGCGTGGCCGGCTGGCTGTGGCGTCCGACGCTGAGCGAACTCGGTGGCGGGGTCCGTGCGATCGTCCCCGACCTTCCCGGCCACGGCAGCAGCGCAGCCTTGCGGTACCGGTCCCACGCCGAGGTGCTGGCCGGCCTGGTCGACGTCCTTGAGGAGCGCGCGCCGGCCGGGGCTGTGGTGGCCGGCTTCTCCCTCGGCGCGCAGGTGGCGATCCTGCTGGCGGCCACCCGTCCCGACCTCGTGCACCGGGTGGTGGTGGTGAGCGCGCAGAACCTCCCCCTGCCGCTGGAGCGAACCACCCTCGCCCTGCTGGGCGCCACTGCACCGCTGGCCGCCCGTCCCTGGTTCGCCCGGTGGCAGGCGGCTGCGCTCGGGCTGCCCGAGGCGCTCGTCGGGGACTACCTGCGCGACGCCGCCGCGATCAGCAGCCAGACGCTGCTCGCCAGCGTTGCGGAGAACCTGCGGTTCCGGCTGCCCGAGGGCTGGTCGCGGTACCCCGGACCGGCGGTCGTCATGGTCGGTGAGAGGGAGCGGAAGGTGATGCTCGACTCCGCGCGGGCCAGCCACGCCGCCCTGCCGGACAGCACGCTGGTGAGGGTCTCCGGCTGCGGTCACGACCTGCCGCTGCGCCGTCCCGACCTGGTGGCCAGGGCGATCCTCGACCGCCTGCCCACCGGGGACCGGACCTGGCAGGCGGCGCGGTGACTAGAACACCAGCGGGTCCACCGCTGCCGCGATGAAGACCAGGGCCAGGTAGCTGTTGGAGAGGTGGAACAGCCGCATCGGCTTGAGCTGGGCGTCGACCAGCCCCGCCCGGGCGCGGCGCAGCAGGGCCACCGACTCCCCGATCATGACCAGACCGCAGACCGCTGCCACGACCGGGTAGAGCCAGCCCGTCCCCGCGACCGGCCACAGCAGCAGGCTGACGGCAACGGTCAGGACGGTGTAGGCCAGGACCCGGATCGCCACGCCGACCGGGGGCATCACCACGGGCAGCATCGGCACGTGCGCGGCGGTGTAGTCCTCCTTGTAGCGCAGCGCGAGGGCCCAGGTGTGCGGCGGCGTCCACGCGAACACGATCGCGAACAGCACCAGCGGCGGCCAGGCGATCGAACCGGTGACGGCCGTCCAGCCGATCAGCGGCGGGAAGCAGCCGGCGATCCCGCCCCAGACGATGTTCTGGGAGGTGCGGCGCTTCAGCGCGAGGGTGTAGACGAAGACGTAGTAGAGGTTCGCCAGCAGCGCGAGTCCTGCGGACAGCCAGTTGGCGCCGAAACCGAGGATCAGGACGGACGCGATCCCGAGCAC
>JAEYNS010000110.1 GCA_023412435.1 Actinomycetes bacterium
GCCTACCGGCGGGCGCTGCTGCGGGTCGCCGCCCGTGACCTGACCGCCCCGGACGCGCTCGCCGTGCTGCCCGACATCGCCGGCGAGCTCGCCGACCTGGCCGACGCCACCATCGAGGCTGCGCTGGCCCTGGCCCGCGGCGAGGTGCCCGGCTGGGAGCAGGCGCGGCTGGGCATCATCGCCCTGGGCAAGACCGGGGCACGGGAACTCAACTACGTCAGCGACGTGGACCTGCTGTACCTCGCCGAACCTGCCCGTGACGCCGACGACGCGCCGGTCTGCGGCACCGAGCGTGCCCTCGAGGTCGCGACCCGGCTGGTCGGGGCGATGGTGCGGGTGTGCTCGGCGAGCACACCGGCAGGCACGATCTGGCAGGTCGACTCCGCCCTGCGTCCCGAGGGCAAGGCGGGCCCGCTGGTGCGCACCCTTGCCTCGCACCGGGCCTACTACGAGAAGTGGGCCAAGAACTGGGAGTTCCAGGCGATGCTCAAGGCCCGTCCGATGGCCGGGGACCTGTCCCTCGCCCAGGAGTTCGTCGACATGGTGTGGCCGATGGTCTGGCGGGTTGCCGACGACGACCAGTTCGTCGCCGAGACCCAGGCGATGCGCCGCCGGGTGGTCTCACTGCTGCCGCCCGCCCAGGCCGAGCAGGAGATCAAGCTGGGCGCCGGAGGGCTGCGCGATGTCGAGTTCAGCGTCCAGCTGTTGCAGCTGGTGCACGGCAGGGGGGACGAGCGGCTCAGGCTGCGCGGCACCTTCGAGGCGCTCGACACCCTGATCGCCCACGGCTACGTCGGACGGGCGGACGGCCACGACCTGAACACCGCCTACCGGCTGCAGCGACTGCTCGAGCACCGGTTGCAGTTGCACCGGCTGCGGCGCACCCACCTGATGCCGGGCGACGAGCTCAACCAGCGCTGGCTGGCCCGCAGCGTCGGGCTGCCCGACACCAGGGAGCTCGTCCACCTGTGGCGCAGTTCGACCCGGCGCGTGCTCAGCCTGCACCAGCGGTTGTTCTACTCCCCGCTGCTGGAGGCGGTGGCGCGGATCCCGTCCGACGAGGTGCGGCTCACCTCGGAAGCCGCCGAGACCCGGCTCCGGGCGCTGGGCTACGGCGACCCGCGGGCTGCGCTGCGCCACATCGAGGCGCTCACCACGGGCATGAGCCGACGGGCCGAGATCCAGCGCCAGTTGCTGCCGGCGATGCTGGGCTGGTTCACCGCAGGCCCCAACCCCGACCATGGGCTGCTCGCCTTCCGGCAGGTCTCCGACGCGCTCGGCACCACGCCGTGGTACCTGCGGGCGCTGCGCGACGAGGGCACCACCGCCGAGCACTTCGCGAAGGTCCTGGCGTCCAGCCGGTACGCCGTCGACCTGCTGTTGCGCAAGCCGCAGAGCGCGGCCTGGCTGAGCGAGGCCGACGGTCTCGCCCCCCGCCAGCGGGCCGACGTGCTCGCCGAGATGGTCGCCGCCACCCGCCGCCACGACAAGGACGCCGACGCGGTAGCCGCGCTACGGGCGGTCCGGCGCAGCGAGCTGCTTCGGCTGGCGATGGCCGACCTGCTCGGCGAGGTCGACCTGGCGACCCTCGGCCACGCGCTGTCCGACCTGGCAGGGGCAACCATCGACGCCGCGCTGGAGGTCGCCGCCCGCGGGATGGATGCGGTGCCGAGGCTCGCGGTGATCGCGATGGGCCGCTGGGGCGGCGGCGAGCTGTCCTACGCCTCCGACGCCGACGCGATGATCGTCATCGACTCCGATGTGCCGGCGGCGACCCAGGCCGCCACCACGCTGATCGGCAGGGTGCGGACGCTGCTCTCCCAGCCCGGCCCCGACCCGGCGCTGCAGCTCGATCTCGACCTGCGCCCTGAGGGCAAGGGCGGGTCGATGGTGCGCAGCCTGGCGTCCTACCAGGCCTACTACCGCCGCTGGTCATCGACCTGGGAGGCGCAGGCGTTGCTGCGGGCGCGGGCCGGGGCGGGCGATGCTGAGCTCGGGCGGGAGTTCGAGCAGTCGGTCGACCCCGTCCGCTACCCGATGGACGGGCTGACCCGCAGCCAGCTGCTGGAGATCCGGCGGCTGAAGGCACGGATGGAGAACGAGCGGATGCCGCGCGGCTCCGACCCTGCCCGCAACACCAAGCTCGGGCCGGGCGGGCTCTCGGATGTCGAGTGGGTGGTGCAGCTCGTCCAGCTGCAACACGGCGGCACGATCGGGGCGCTGCGCACCCCGCGCACCATGCCCGCCCTCGCCGCCGCGGCGGACGCGGAGCTCATCGGGGACGCCGACGCCCACGAGCTCGCGGAAGCCTGGCGGTTCGCCTCCCGGATCCGCAACGCGATCATGCTGCTACGGGGCCGGGCGTCCGACACCATCCCGACCGACACCCGTGACCTGTCGGCGGTCGCCCAGATCCTCGGCTACGGCAAGGGTGAGTCCTCGCTGATGGTCGAGGACTACCGTCGCGGCGCCCGGCTCGCCCGCCAGGTGATGGACCGCCTGTTCTGGGGCGCCGACGGCTGACCTGCGCCCGCGACTAGAGTGAAGGACGATGACCACCTCGCCCTTGCAGGATCTGCCGACCACCACCCAGCGCCTCTCGGGGTGGGGGCGGGCCGCTGCCACCACCGCCCAGGTGCTGTCCACCCCTGACGTCGACCTGATCGCCCGCGCGGTCGCCGCTGTGGCAGGGCACAACGCCGACTCCCCGTCCCACCTGCGCCGCGGCATCCTGGCCCGGGGCCTGGGCCGCAGCTACGGCGACGTCGCCCAGAACGCCGGCGGGCTCGTGGTCGACATGACGGCGCTGAGCACCATCCACCACATCGACCCGGTCGCCGGCACCGTCGACGTCGACGCCGGGGTCAGCCTCGACCACCTGATGCGCGCCGCGCTGCCGCACGGCCTGTGGGTCCCGGTCCTTCCCGGAACCCGGCAGGTCACCGTCGGCGGGGCGATCGGCGCCGACGTCCACGGCAAGAACCACCACAGCGCGGGCTCCTTCGGCGACCACGTCGCGTCGCTGCAGCTGCTGGTGGCGGACGGCCGCGTCCTCACGCTGGCCCCCGAGGGGTCGCCGGACGACCCGGAGGGCGAGCTGTTCTGGGCCACCGTCGGCGGAGTCGGGCTGACCGGCATCATCCTGCGGGTGGTGCTGCGGATGACCCGCACCCAGACCGCCTACTTCATCGCCGACGGGGTGGTCACCCACACCCTCGACGAGACCATCGCCGTCCACTCCGACGGCTCCGAGGCCCGCTACGACTACTCCAGTGCCTGGTTCGACGCGATCTCACCCCAGCCGAAGCTCGGCAGGGCGGCGATCTCCCGAGGCTCGCTGGCCACCCTCGACCAGTTGCGGGAGAGGGCGCCGAAGCTCGCCGCCGACCCGCTGGCCTTCAACGCCAGGCCGCTGTTCGAGCTGCCCGACGTCTTCCCCAACGGGCTGGCCAACAAGTACACGTTCTCCCTGCTGGGCAGCCTGTGGTACGCCAAGAGCGGCAACTACACCGGCAAGGTCCAGTCGCTGACGGGGTTCTACCACCCGCTCGACCTGTTCAGCGAGTGGAACCGGGCCTACGGCTCGCGCGGCTTCCTGCAATACCAGTTCGTGGTGCCGCCCACGGCGGTGAGCGAGTTCAAGCAGCTCATCCGCGACATCCAGGCTTCCGGTCACTACTCCTTCCTGAACGTGTTCAAGCTGTTCGGCGAGGGCAACCGCGCACCGCTCAGCTACCCGATGGCCGGGTGGAACGTCTGCGTGGACTTCCCGATCAAGGCGGGGCTGCACGAGTTCCTCGCCGGCCTGGACGCCCGCGTCCTCGAGTTCGGCGGCCGGCTGTACACCGCCAAGGACTCCCGCGCCACCGCCGCCACCTTCCACGCGATGTATCCCGAGGTGGACGCCTGGATCGCCACCCGCCGGCGGATCGACCCCCACCAGGTGTTCGCCTCCGACCTCGCCCGACGACTGGAGCTGCTGTGATCGACGCCACCGGAAACCCCCAGACCGTGCTGCTGTTGGGCGGCACCTCCGACATCGGGCTCGCGATCGTGCGCGAGTACCTCGCCAAGCAGCCGCTGCGGGTGGTGCTCGCAGCCCGGCCGAGCCCTGTCCGGGAGGCGGCCGCCGAGGGGCTCCGCACCGCGGGTGCGACCGCCGTCGACGTGCTCGACTTCGACGCCACGGCCTTCGACACCCACGCCGGTGTCGTCGACGCCGCGTGGGCGCTGGCCGACATCGACGTCGCGATCGTCGCCTTCGGCCTGCTGGGGGACGCCGAGCAGGCCTGGCAGGACCAGCCCACCGCGGTCCAGCTCGCCCAGGTGAACTACACCGGCGCGGTCAGCGTCGGGGTGCTGCTCGGCCAGCGGATGAAGGCCCAGGGCTACGGCCAGATCATCGCGCTGTCGAGCGTCGCCGGGGAACTGGTGCGGCGATCCAACTTCGTCTACGGCTCGACCAAGGCAGGCTTCGACGGCTTCTACCGGCTGCTCGGTGAGGCGCTGGCGCCGTTCGGGCCGAAGGTGCTGGTGGTCCGTCCCGGGCAGGTGCGCACCAAGATGCTGAGCGCTGTCACCGAGGGACCCGGCGCGGTGGCGCCGGACGTGCTCGCCCGTGAGGTGGTGGACGCGGTCCGCGACGGCCGCAGCCTGATCTGGGTGCCGGCGCTGTTCCGTCCGGCGATGGTGGTGCTGCGGCACCTTCCCCGTCCGATCTTCCGCAGGCTGCCGATCTAGCGCTAGAACTCCAGGGCGGTCCCGTCGGGGTACGCCCGGGCGCCGAGGCTCGCCAGTTCCGCCTCCAGCTCCGGCAGCGGCGGGTTGTAATGGCTGAGGTGGACCGCCGCGACCAGCGTCGCGTCATGGACGGCACCGGCCTCGCGAAGCTCGGCCATCGTGGTGGCGAAGCTCGCCAGGTGGTGGTGCCCGTCGCCCAGGTCGGTGCGGCTGCCGAAGGTCTCCTCCAGGAGCAGCGCGTCCAGCCTGGCCCCGCGCAGCGCCTCCCGGGTGGCGGGGGGCAGCGGGCCGGTGTCGGTGGCGTAGAGCAGCCGGCGCGCGCCGTCATCGACCAGGTAGAGCAGCGCCTCCCCGAAGGCCTCGTGGCCGGCGGCCAGGGCGGTGAGCCGGTAGCCATCGACGTCGATGACGTCACCCGCGGTGAGCTCACGCAACTCCACGGCGGTCTGGCCCGGCGCCAGCCAGTCCCCGGCCTGGCGGATCACCGGCGCCGGCCCCACCACCTGCAGCGGTGCGTCGCTCACCCACGACCGGTGCAGCAGGAAGGCGGGGTCGAGGTGGTCGTGGTGCGCGTGCCCCACCGCCACGGTGCGGACGCCGGCCAGGCTGTGGCCGAGCCTGACCGCCTGGCCGGGCGCCTCGGGGCCGCAGTCGAGCAGGAGCCTGCCGTCCACCAGCACGGAGGTCGGGCTGCGCCGGCCACGCCGGGACTGGTCGAGACAGGTGGCGCACCTGCACCACGGGTTCGGCATCCCGTCAGCCGATCCGGTGCCGAGCAGGACGAGTCGCATGGCCGCACCCTAACCGTCGCCTGCGCATCCTTGGCGAATCGGGGTCGGACAGGTATGATAGTTGAATGCTCAACCAAACGCCGCGGAGTGTGTCCGCCGACCAGCGGCTCCCCGATGCCACCCGGATGGGCGAGGTGGCGCTCGACGTGGGCGACCTCGACCTGATGACGCGGTTCTACCGCGACGTGCTGCTGCTGGAACAGGTCGCCGAGGGCAGCGACTGGACGGGCCTGGGTCGGGGCGGCAAGACCCTCGTCACACTGCGCCACCGTCCCGGCCTTCCCAAGGGGGAGCGCCGCAGCGCGGGGCTCTACCACACCGCCCTGCTCCACCCTGACGCCAGTACCCTCGCCACCGTCGTCGGTTCGGTCGCCGTCAACGCCCCGCAGCTCTACACCGGGTCGGCCGACCACCTGGTCTCGGAGGCGTTCTACCTCGACGACCCCGAGGGCAACGGCGTCGAGCTCTACATCGACAGGCCGCGCGACCAGTGGCGCTGGGACGGCGCCCGCGTCCAGATGGCCACCCGGTACCTCGACCCCAACAGCTTCCTGGCCAGCCACCTCACCGACGCCGGTCGGGAGTTCCTGGAGACCGCGCCGGATGCCCGGCGACCGCTGGCGGGTGCCGGTGCCCAGGTGGTGGGGCACGTCCACCTCAAGGTCGGCAACACCGAACAGGCGAAGGACTTCTACGTCGACACCCTCGGCTTCGACGTCACCGCCGAATTCCCCGGTGCGCTGTTCGTATCGGCAGGCGGCTACCACCACCACATGGCGATGAACACGTGGGATAGTGAGGGGGTCGGCCTCCGTTCGCCTGCTCGGGGACTGGGTCTTGTCACCGTCGAGGTGCCGACGTACGCAGATCTGCGA
>JAEYNS010000263.1 GCA_023412435.1 Actinomycetes bacterium
CGCCCGCCGCCGACTCCCCCACCGCGGCATCCGCCGACCTGGCGTCGAGTTCGACCGGCCCCGGCAGGGTGAGGTCGGCCGGAACCGAAGCCAGCGGCCCGTGCCCGACCAGCTCCGCCCCGCCGGCCTCGTCGGCGAAGTCCTCCGGCTCCGCGCTGGCGGCCTGGCCGTCCGGAGCCGGCGCCGCCTCGGAGACGCTGCCCTCAGCGTCACGACGCGGCCGGTAGAAGCTGGAAGTACCCACCGCCAGGTCGTGGCCCACCGAGCTGGCCCTGATCTGCAGCTGCTCGTGCTCGACGCCGTTGGCGTCGATCCACCGGCGGGTGCGCAGCTTGCCGACCACCACCACCGGATCGCCCTTGCGCAGGCTGAGCCTGACGTGCTCGGCCAGCCGGAGCGAACAGCTCACCGTCACCCAGGTCGTCTGCTCGTCGCCCCACTCGCCGCCGCGCACCGTTCGCGGCGTACAGGCCAGCCGGAACGTCGACCAGGGTGAGGTCGAATCCCTGACCTCCACATCGCCGCCCACGCGGCCTGTCATCCACACCTGCGCTTCCATACCGCCTCCTCCTCTCGGGGTCGGCGGGAGTCTTGGCCGCGGTGCGGGGATGTGCCAGGCGATCGGCAGGCCTGTGGACAACCAGGCCGGCCCCGGGGGCCTGTGGACAACCCGGATCAGCGACGCCGGGCGCGGGCAGTGGCCGCCACCGCGGTGGCGTACCGGTCGAGTTCGGCCTGCACCGGTTCGATGACCTGCTCCGCCGTGACCGCACCGATCGCTGCCCGCAGCGCCTTCTCGGCCGATCGCGCCCGCCAACCGGCCCCGATGCTGACCAGGATCCGTCCCACCACGGCGAGCAGCAGGCCGGCAGCGATGCCGCCGAGGACCAGCCAGGTGGCGATCGGCATCCCGTTCCAGTCCACGTGCGGCAGCGGTGGCAACAGCAGGTAGGTGTGGAACAGCCCGTAGAGCAGCCACAACCCGCCGGCCACGACGGCAGCGACCAGCAGCCACTGCAACCCCCGCCACAGCATCCACCACCACGAGCCGTTGCGGGTTCGCAGGTCGGTGGCGGCGATCGCGGTGTCCAGTCGGTCCGGCAGGTGTGCCTGGTGGCGGTGGGCGGCAGCACTCACTGCCTCCGCCCAGCCCCGTGGCAGACCGTCCGCGGCAGCGTCGGTGAGGGCGCGCAACGCACCTTCAACCCTCGCCAGCTGCACCGGGGTGGCCTTGGGCAGCGCCGTGCGTCCCACCTCGGCCGACCGGCTCGGCAGCTCCAGCCGCAGCCGCTTCAACGGGTCGGGCCGCAGGCTGCCGATCCAGCTCACGAAGGGCCAGCCGGTGGCGGCGCGACCGCGCTTGCGCCACGCCGTGAAGACCCCGTCCACCACCGTCGGCACCCCCGCCGCCTCGCCCAGAGCGCTGGTCAGCTCGGCGCGGGCGGACTTGTCGATGGTGCGGCTGCGGCCGTCCCCGAGTTCGGCGGCCAGCCTGGCGGCGGCCACCTCGACGTCGGTCTCCAGCCGCCGAACCGAGGCCTGCTTGGCGCTGACCGTCCGTGCCAGCATGGCGCGCAGTTCGGGCACGCCGGTACCGACCAGGGCGGACGTGACCATCACGGGCGTCGCCTTCAGTCCTTCGCTGTCCAGCAGCCTGCGCAGGTCCCTGACGCACTGGTCGAGTTCGGCGGGCGCCAGCCGGTCGGACTGGTTGAGCAGGACGATCATCAGGTCCGCGTACGGCGCGAGCGGCTTGAGGTAGTTGTCGTGCAGCGCCGCGTCGGCGTACTTCTGCGGGTCGACCACCCAGGCCAGGGCGTCCACCCGCTCCACCAGCCGGTCGACGGTGAGCCGGTGCGAGACCTCCGTCGAGTCGTGATCGGGCAGGTCGATCAGGACGAGCCGGATGAGCGGGTCGTCGGCAGGCGCCGCGATCAGGTGCCGACGCGGTACGTCCAGCCAGTCCAGCAACTCATGTGGCAGCGAACTGCCCCACGCCACGCCCATCGCCCGTGACGTGGTGGGGCGACGCACCGCGGTCTCGGCGTACTCGGTTCCTGTGACGGCGTTGAACAGGCTCGATTTGCCGGAGCCGGTGGCGCCGGCCAGCGCCACCACTGTGTAGTCACCGAAGGTGACCCGCTCCCCCGCCCGGTCCACGATCTGGCGGGCCTGCTCCACGGCCCCGCCGTCGACCCGTCCGGCAGCCGCCTCGACCGCCTGCCGCAGCGCCTCGACCCGTTCCCCCAGCGTGGCTGCGTTCACTGCAGCTCCTCCGGCTCCATGACCGTGCCCTCCACTACCTCGGCGGGCACGCGGGCGGGTTCGAGTTCGGGACGGGAGGCCGCCGCGATCGCGGGACGCGCCAGCTGCTCGCGCAGCGGCTCGACCTCGGCCAGCGCCGTCCGGATCTCCTCGGCCTGCTCGGGACGGGAGTCGACCGCACCGAGCGCAGTCTCGAACCGGGCCAGCTCGGTGGCCATCAGCGCCTGCACCCTGTCGTCGAGCCGGGTCTTGGCCTGTTTGGCGAGCCGCCGGACGGCGTCCTCACCGAAGATCGCCTCCAGCACCCGCTGCGCGAGCACCGCGGTGCCACCGGCCACCCCGAGTTCGGCGCCGAGCAGGCCGCCGGTCTGCGAGAACACGAGGATCATCAGCGCGACACCGACGCCGTTGACCCCGAGCGCCCAGAACCGGGCGCGCGATTTCTTCTCGGCGCCGACCTCGCTGACCAACTCCATGACGTCGGCCTGCCAGTCGCGCACCACCCGCTTGGCAGCCAGGTCGAAGTCCTGGCTGGCCCGGGTCAGCCGGTCCCCCGATGCCTCCAGCAGCTGCCGTCCGGCGGGGTGGGCCTGCCAGGCGGAGGCGGTGCGGGCGGCCGCCGCCTCACCCTGCTCCCTGACCAGCACCTCCATGCCCGACTCGACAGCGGCGGTCACCTCGACCGCCTGCTTCGGCTCACCCTTGAACGCGGCCACCATGCGGTCGCGCAGCCAGCCGATCCTCTGCTCGACGGCGCGGAAGAACTCGCCGGTGCCGACGAAGTCGTGCCACCGGTCGAGCACCTCGCCGCGCAGCAGGCTGCCGTCCGCGGTCTGCACCGACACCGTGCGGACGGCTTCGGCGTACGACTGCTCGGCGTCCTGCCGCAGGGTCTCGATGGCGGACGCCTGGTCGGCCACGGCCTGCGCGACCGCAGGGGCGGAGCCGACCAGGGACCGGATCGCGCCGTCCAGGGTCTGCATGACGACCAGCTGACGGCTGGTGGCGTCCTGCGCCAACCCGGCCAGCCATTCCCGGATCGGCGCCACCGCGGCGTCGGGGAGCAGGCCGTCGTCGTCGACCCGGGGCTCGGGGACGGCGAACAGCGGCGACTTGCCGAGCCCGCGCTGGCCCATCATCTGGCCCAGGTGGGTGGGCACCTCCGTGATCGCCGCCGGCGGCACCCTGTCGAGGACGACGGCGACCACCGCTTCCCGCTCGGCCGCGGCCCGCAGGTAGTCCCAGGGAACGGCGTCGGCGTAGCGGGCGGCCGAGGTGACGAACAGCCACAGGTCGGCCGCGGCCAGCAGCTGGGCGGCCAGGGCGCGGTTCTCGGCGACCACCGAATCGATGTCGGGCGCGTCCAGGATCGCCAGCCCGTGCGGCAGCGAGGGCTCCGGGACCAGCTGCAGGGTGCGGGCGTCGGCCACCCGGTCAGCGCTGCGGGCCAGCCCTGGCAGGATCCGGTCGGAGCCGAACCAGCGGGCGTCGTCGGGGTGGTGGATGAGCACCGGCGAGCGGGTGGTGGGTCGGATCACGCCTGGGGCGCTCACCACCCGTCCGATCACGGAGTTCACCAGAGTCGACTTACCGGCGCCGGTGGACCCGCCGACCACCGCGAGCAGCGGCGCCTCCAGGCGCGACAGCCGCGGCAGGATGTAGTCGTCGAGCTGGGCGACCGCCTCACGCGCCCGCGACGCGGCAGCCGCGGCACCGGGCAGCTCGATCGGCAGGCGGACGCCGGCGAGGGCGTCCCGCAGCACCGCCAGGGCTCGCGCGAGCTCCTCAGCAGCCATATCGCTCCTGCCTGGTCACCCTTCCCTGCACCCGGGGCTCAGCCTCCCGGCGGACCCCACTTCGGGTCAACCGCCGAGTACCCGTGTGAGCCTACTGGCGAACCGGTCGGCGCAGGCCAGGACCCGCCCAGTCCTGCCGGCCCCGGGTAGGCGGGCGGCGGGAAGTCGAGTTGCCGGCGCCGCCGCAGTCGCGGCAGGTTCAGCTTCAGGCCCCGCGGGTCGTCGATCGCCACCGGCCGCAGTTCCCGGGAGCGGTGGAGCAGTTCGCGGGCGCGCTCGCCGCCGGTCCGGTCGACGATGCCGCGCACCTCGGCGTCGCGCAGGTAGGCGAGTTCGGTGAGCGTCCGCTGCAGGCCTCGAGTGGCGAGGAAGCAGCGCCAGCCGCGAGTGATCGCCACCGCCTGGGCGCGCCACCTGGTCCGCAACCTGCCGAAGAGCAGGGGGTCCTCGGGCCTGAGCCAGCCCATCACCACGTAGTCCGACAGGCGTTGCCGCAGCAGCTTGCCCTGGGCGAGCACCTGCCGGACCACCCAGATCACTGCCGACAACACCAGCGGGACGGCGACCGCCCAGTACATGAAGAGCTGGGACGCACCCTGGCTGAGGCTCGCCTGCGAGTTGAAGACCATGTGCAGCAGGGCGGCGATCCCGTACCCGGCCAGCGGGGCGAGCACCCTCACCACCTTGCTGCGGGTGCGCAGTGCGACCGCCACTCCCACGGCGGTCATGATGGTGAACAGCGGGTGGCCGAAGGCGGTCCAGAAGCCGCGCAGCCACACCAGCTCCACGACCGCCTGCTCGGCGTCGCCGACCTCGATGGTCTGCGAGGAGTACACGATGGCGCGGGCGTAGTAGATGATGTTCTCGGTGAACGCGAACCCGGCGGCGCTGAGGCCGCCCATCACCACGAGCGAGACCTTCGAGACCAGCTCGTAGCGCACCAGCATCGCCAGCCCGAACAACACGGTGGCCTTGGCCGCCTCCTCCACGAACGGGGCGACGAAGATGGCGGCCCTGGCGCTGGTGGCCGGGTCGAAGTTGCCGGTGACCTGCATCTGCATGGCGGCCCACGAGTTCACGTGGTACGACAAGAAGGTCGCCACCGCGGCGCCCCAGCCGAGCGACAGGAACCACACCACCCAGCGCTGCGGGCGCCAGCGGTCGGCCGCCAGGAAGACGACGACCCAGAACAGCAGGGTCGAGGTGGCGTACCAGGCGGCCTGCCGGATCGCCGACGGGTTCACTCCGGGAACGGTGCCATCGACTGCGGGCTGATCGGCGGTGAGCTCGAACCACAGCCCGGCCAGGCAGGCGGCGAAGACGAGGGTGAGCCCGACGGTCAGCCACGTCCACCAGGAGCGCAGCACCCGCTCCGGCAGCGGCCGGTCCTCCGCCGTCTCCACCGGCAGGTTGTTGAGCCTGCGGGCCCTGAGCTCGGCGGCGGTCGTCATGGGGGCAAGCGTACAAGCCGCCCGGCGCGGCCCTCCTGACGGCTGGGCCCAGAGCCAGTGCCGATTCCCGGGCCCTGCCCCTCCCGCAGGGCAGGCATCCCGGGTCGGGATCGCTACGAAGTCTGGGTTATGAGATCCCCTCGCCGCCGCCCCGTGGGCACCCGCTACAAGTTCGGGGTTTTCAGGCCCTCTGGCCGCCCCAGAACCCCCATTTCGTAGCGAGCGGGGCTGGCGCACAGTGAGGCCCGCGCCGTAACCCCCAACTCGTAGCGAGGTGCCACCACCAATCCGAACGCGCTTCCGCCTGCATCCGCTGGATCGCTTGCCGTCGATCAAACTGAACCGTACAGTTTGATGCATGGACGCCGGTACCCGCCGATCGTCAGCGAAGCGGCAGCAGATCGTGGACGCCGCCCGCCGGACGTTCCTGGCCAACGGCTTCGCCGCCACCTCGATGGACACGGTCGTCGCCGAAGCCGGGGTGTCCAAGCAGACCCTGTACCGCTACTTCCCCTCGAAGACCGACCTGCTCGCTGCGGTCATCACCAGCGAGGTCGCCCTGACCGGCATCTTCGTCGAACCGCCGCCGGTCGGCTCCTCCGCCGAGCTGCGCGCCCAACTGGTCGGCCTGGCCCGCGCTGTCACCCACGAAATGCTGACCCCGCCCCGGATCGCCCTGATGCGCCTGCTCTTCGGCGAGGCCTTCCGGATCCCCGAACTCCGCGACACCCTGCGCGACGCCCTGCCCGCGCAGTTCATCGGCATGGTGGAGGCCATCCTGGCCGGCGCCACGGCAGCCGGGCTGATCCACGTCGACCGGCCCGAACTGGTCTCCCGGATGTTCGTCGGGTCGGTCTTCAGCTTCATCGCGCTGGACGGCTTCCTGCGGGTCGACCCGCTGCCGCCGCCCCCGATCGGCGACATCGAGCACCTGGTCGACGCCTTCCTGCGCGCGGTGGAGGTGCAGCGGTGAGCAGGCCCGTCGCCCTTCTGCTCGCCGCCACCCTCGCCCTGACCGCGTGCTCCCAACCCTCCGGACTTCGGCTGCAGGCCGAGGTTGACGACCAGACCAGGGCGGTCACGGTGCCGCTGCTGGTCTGGCCCGCGGTGAACCTCGACGCCGGCTTCGCGAGCGACCCCGCCGCGACCGCCAGCTTCGGGGCCTCGGGTACCGCCCGCACCGTGAGTCTGGGGACGGTGGCGACCGTGACGAGCGTGAGCGTCGCCGAAGGCGACACCGTGACGGCAGGCCAGACAGTGGCGACCCTCGACGACCGGCTCCTCAAGGCCTCGCTGGCCGCCGCAGAGGCGGACGCGAGGGTGGCCGCCGCCCAGGCGGACGTGATCGCCGACCGGCTCACCGAGGTGGCCGACGCCCAGGCTGACCTGGCCGACAAGCGCGCCGAGGTGGTGGACGCGATCGCCGAACTGAAGAAGAAGCGCGGCGAGGTAGAGGACGCGATCACGAAGCTCACCAGGACCCGGGCCGACCTCAGGGAGAAGCGGGCCGAGGCCGCCCAGGGCAGGAAGTTGCTGCTCCAGAAGCGCCAGGAGGTCGAGGACGCCCTCGCCGCGCTCCCCGAGGACTTCCCGGGCCGCGGGCCACTCCTGGCAGCGCTCGCCGAGATCAACACCAAGCTCGCCCAGGTTCAGGCCGGCCTGAAGAAGCTGGACGCAGGCCTGAAGAAGCTGGACGCCGGCCTGAAGCAGGCCAAAGCCGGCCTGAAG
>JAEYNS010000283.1 GCA_023412435.1 Actinomycetes bacterium
CGTCCAGCACCAGCAGCCGGGCCCTGCCGAGGGTCACCCGCAGCAGCGCGCGGGCGACCGCGATCCGGCGGCGCTCGCCGGCCGAGACGCCTTCGGCTTCGTCGCCGATCGGCTTGTCCAGCGCCAGGTGCTCCGCACCGGCCAGCCGCAGCGCCTCCCGCAGCGCGGTGTCGGTGGCCTCGGGGTGCCCGAGCCGGACGTTGTCGGCGACCGTCCCTGCGAGCAGCCCGGGCTGCTGGCCCACCCACGCAACCCCGTGGGCGACGCTGACCGTTCCGCGGGTGGGGCGCAGGAACCCCATCACGAGGTTGAGCAGGGTGGTCTTGCCGCACCCGCTGGGTCCGGTGAGCGCCACCACCTCGCCGCGGTGCACGTCGAGCGAAATCGCCGGGAGTGCCGGGGTTGAGGAGCTGGGGTAGGTGTGCGAGAGGTCCTTGACCGCCAGCACCACACCGGGCGCGAGGGACGTCATGGGGACTGTCCCTCCCAGGGCGGAATCGGGAGGTTCCGCAGGGACTGAGGGACTGTCCCCAGTGCTGGTGCCGGGCTGAGCCGTGGCCGGCTCCTCCGCCGCCTCGATCAGCTCGAAGGCGGCGTCGGCCGCGGCCATCCCGTCCGCCGCGTCGTGGTAGTGCACTCCGACCTGACGGACGGGGAGGTACGCCTCGGGCGCGAGGATCAGGACGAACAGCGCGGTGGCGAGGTCGAGGTCGCCGAAGACCACCCGGAAGCCGACCGTCACCGCGATCACCGCCACCGACAGGGTCGCCAGCAGTTCCAGCACCAGCGCCGACAGGAACGAGATCCGCAGCGTGAGCATCGTCTCGCTGCGGTGGGCGGTCTCGGTGCGCCGCAGCCCCTCGGCCTGCGCCCTCGCCCTGCCGAACACCTGCAAGGTGGGGAGCCCGGCGACCAGGTCGGCGAAATGGGCGGCGAGCCGGGTCTGGACCGCCCACCGCCGCCTGGTGACGGCCTCGGTGGTCCAGCCGACCAGCGCCATGAACACCGGGATCAGCGGCAGCGTGAGGGCGAGGATCACCGCCGAGGTGAGGTCGGCGCCGAGGATCGCCACCCCGACGATGAGCGGCACGGTCACCGCGAGGACGAGCTGCGGCAGGTACTTCGAGAAGTAGCCGTCCAGCCCGTCCAGTCCCTGGGTGACGAGGGTGATGAGTCCGCCCGTGCCCGCCCCCGAATCCACCGGACGGGCCAGCCGCGCTGCCATGATGTCGCGCCGCAGCTGCGACTTGACGGCGGCCGCCGCCCGGTGCGCCAGCCACTCGTTCGCCCAGGCCAGCAGGGCCTTGCCGGCGAACACTGCCGCCAGACCGCCGGCCGCCCACGCCAACGAGGCCGTCGTGCCGGTCGCGAACACGTCGGCCACCGAGTGGGAGACCAGCCACGCCTGGCCCAGGGTCAACAGCGCCGTGACGCTGCCGACGGCGACACCCGCGACCAGGTAGGTCCTGGTGGCGCGGGCTCGCCGCAGCAGACGGGGGTCGATCGGCCCCGCCATCAGCCCGCGAGCGCGGGCGCGTGGTCGTCGTCAGGGATGTTGTCGACGCTGAGCGGCCGGCGGAACACCCAGTAGGTCCAGATCGTGTACGCCAGCACGATCGGGACGAAGATCGCGGCCGCGATCAGCATGATGAACAGGGTCGAGTCCTGGGAGGCCGCGGTCGCCAGGTTGAGGACGAAGTCGGCACCCTCGGGGTTGGCGAAGCCGAGGTTCGGGAACATGGCCCAGAAGATCCCGGCCGCGACCGCGAGGGTCGCCACCGAGGTACCGGTGAAGGCCACCCCGGGCCGCTCGCCCCGTCCGACGAACCACCAGCCGACGACCAGCCCGCCGGCCGCCACCACGAGCAGCACCCAGCCGAGCCACCCGGTGGGGTGGACGAATGCGTTCTGAGCCACCAGGAAGACCGCACCGCCGGCGATCGCCACCAGGCCGATCACCCCGGCGAACTTCTTCGCCCGCTCCTGCACGACGCCCCGGGTCTTCACCGTGAGGTAGATCGAGCCGTGGAACAGGAACAGGACGACCAGCACGACGCCGCCGAGCAGGCCGAACGGGCTGAACAGCTGGAGCAGGTAGGGCGCGGGGCTCAGCTTGAACAAGGCGGTGGTCGCCTCGGCGGTGGCAGGCGGCAGCGCCTCCACCGGCAGGCCGATGAGGAAGTTGGCGAAGGCGACGCCGAACACCAGCGACACCACGAACGAGCCGACCGAGGCCATCGTGTCGAAGGTGCGGCGCCAGCTCGTCTCCGGGTGCTTCGAGCGGTACTCGAAGGCGACGCCGCGGACGATCAGTCCGACCAGCACGAGGAACAGCGGCAGGTAGAGGCCGGAGAACAAGGTGGCGTACCACGCCGGGAAGGCGGCGAACATCGCGCCGCCCGCGGTCAGCAGCCAGACCTCGTTGCCGTCCCACACCGGGCCGATGGTGTTGACGATGACCCGCTTCTCCTTCTCGGTCTTGCCGAGGATGGGGATCAGCATGGCGACGCCGTAGTCGAAGCCCTCGAGGATGAGGTACCCCGTCCACAAGACGGCGATCAGGACGAACCAGACGATCTGCAAGGTGGTGAAGTCCATGGCTGCCTCCTCAGTAGGCGAAGCTCAGCGGAGCGTCGTCGTCGGTCAGCACCTTGGGCTCGTTCGCCTCGGGCAGACCGAGCTTGATGTACTTCAGCAGCAGCCGCACCTCGACCACCGCCAGGGTGCCGTAGATCAGGGTGAACAGCACCATGGTGGCGCCGACCTCGAAGGCGCTGACGCCGGGGGAGACGGCCGACATGGTGGTGAGCACGCCGTTGACGATGAACGGCTGGCGGCCCATCTCGGTGAAGATCCAGCCGAACGAGTTGGCGAACAGGGGCAGCAGCGGGGAGGCGATCATCATCGCCGTCCACCACGGCGTCGACCCCGGCAGCCGGCCCTTGCGCAGGGTGAACAGGACGAACGCGGCGATGGCCATGCCGGCGAAGCCGAGCCCCATCATGAACCGGAAGGTCCAGTAGGTGATCGGGATGTTCGGCGCCCAGTCCTTGACACCGATCGCGTCCAGTCGGGCCCGGGCCTCCATCTGCAGCGGGTTCAGCGGGTTGACGACGCGGCCGTTCTCGAAGTCGGCGCGCAGGTCGTTGACGCCCTCGACGCGGCCGTCCCAGGTGCCGGTGGCGAGGAAGGAGAGCACGCAGGGCACCTTGAGCGACCAGACCTCGCGCTGGCCGTCCAGCGTGCCGATGGTCACCACCGAGAAGTCGGCGCACTCCCCGTCGCCGCCCTCGCTGTGGTACAACGCCTCGGCGGCTGCCATCTTCATCGGCTGCACATCGGTCATGATCTTGCCCTGGATGTCGCCGGTGATCAGGATGCCGACCGAGGCGACCAGCAGGATCCAGGCGCCGAACTTGGTGGCGAACCGGTGCGCGGAGACGTCCTCGGCGTGGTCGGTGGTGGCCTTGCCGGCGCGGTCGGCGGCGTTCAGCTTCGCCAGGTGCCAGCCGCTGACGCCCATCACCAGGCCGCCGGCGGTCATGTAGGCGCCGAACAGCACGTGTGGCAGCGTGACGAGGTTCACCGGGTTGAGCAGGACGGCGCCCAGGTCGGTCATCTCGGCGCGGTCGGTGGCGGGGTTGAAGGCGGCGCCGACCGGGTTCTGCATCCACGAGTTGGCGGCGAGGATGAAGACCGCCGACACCATCGTCCCGATCGCCGCCAGCCAGATGCACATCAGGTGGAGGCCACGGGACAGCCGGTCCCAGCCGAAGATCCACAGGCCGAGGAAGACCGACTCGAGGAAGAACGCCAGCAGCGCCTCGAGCGCGAGCGGGGCGCCGAAGATGTCACCCACGAACCTGCTGTACTCGCTCCAGTTCATGCCGAACTGGAACTCCTGCACGATGCCGGTGACCACGCCCATGGCGAAGTTGATCAGGAAGAGCTTGCCGAAGAACCTCGTCAGGCGCAGGTACCGCGCCTGACCCGTGCGGTACCAGATCGTCTGCAGCACAGCGACCAGCATCGACAGTGCGATGGTGATCGGCACGAAGAAGTAATGGTAGACAGTCGTGATCCCGAACTGCCATCTGGCTAGGGTTTCCGCGCTCACGGCCGCATAGTACTACCGCGTGTCGGAGCGGCTGGTCGAGATGGTCGGACTGGGGGTAGTTCTACTACTACGTTATGTCGTACCCCGTCAGTTCGCGCCTATCATGGGCGGATGCCGGTCTTGGGTGAACTCGAGAGCGCCGTGATGGATGTGCTGTGGTCCCGTCGCGTGCCGCTGAGCGTGCGTGAGGTGCACGACGTGCTCATCCGCCAACGCGACCTGGCCTACACCACCGTGATGACGGTGCTCGACCGGCTCAGCAAGAAGGCGATCACCAACCGTGAGCTCGAGGGGCGGGCCTGGCTGTACAGCCCGGCGATGTCGCGTCCAGAGCTCTTCGCCGCCGAGATCACCGACCTGCTGGACGCCCTGCCGGCCGCCGAGCGGGCGGACGTGCTGCGCCGGATCACCGCTTCGCCTCCCGAGAGCTGAGTCCCCACCCGCCGAGGGCTTCCCTCACCCACCGAGAGCTACCACTGGAGGGTAGCTTTCGCCGCTTTGGGTAGCTCTCGCCGTCGTAAGTGGTCCTCGGCGCTTCGGTGGGTGTCGAACGGACGCGGCCGCGTTCGTCGTCCTGGTAGGGCGCGGATCCGGCGCCCCGAGCAGGAGGCAGGAGATGCTGGAAGCAATCGTTCGTCGCGGCTACCCCGAACTCGCACACGCGGTGGTCAGGGACCTGGTTCGCGAGCAGGAGTTGCTGGAACGCGCCGCAGCCCGAAGGGCGGCCCGGTGGGCGGCCCGCCGGGCCGGGCTGGCCCGTTGGCTGGGGTGGCGCTCCGGCTCCGACCCGTCCGCCGAGAGCCGGCCGTGAACGCCGAGGGCCACCCGGATGGGTGGCCTTCGGCGCGATCGGTTGACTTCGGCGGGATGGGTGGCCGTCAGGGCGTGGCCGAGTAGCTGTCGAGCCGGTCCTGGAGGGCGAGCGCCTCGGCCTTGAGCGTCAGCGCGGCGTCGACCCGGCCGTGGCTGCGCATCCGGTCGGCCTCGTCCAGGCGCCGGGTGACCTCGGCGCTGGCGAGTGCGATCATCTCGGCGTCCGACAGTTCGCGGACGATCCGCTCGGCGTAGCCGAACTGGACGGCGCCCGCGACGAAGTCGCTGGCGGCCCCGACGACCGCCGGCTCGGTCACGTACGTCACCTCGGCGTTCTCGATGGCGCCGATTGCGCTCCGGACGGCGTTCAGCGCCACCTTGTCGCGCCGCTTCATCAGGCGGGTCAGGTCGGCCCGCAGGTAGCTGAGCAGGGTCATCGGTCACTCCTCTCGTTCTTCGTGTGCCGATGACCCGACGCTAAAGGTTCACGTAACGTGAAGGTCAATCCCCGGCTCCCAGGCGTTCGAGAACCTCGGACGCCTGCTCCCGGACGGCAGGCTCGGCGTCGGCCAGCCGGGCCTCGACCGCCGGCGCCGCGCCGGGGCCCAGCGCGACCAGGGCGTCGGTGACATCCCGGGCCGC
>JAEYNS010000286.1 GCA_023412435.1 Actinomycetes bacterium
CACCCTGGTCGGCACCTGGCAGGAGGACGGCCAGGAGCGGTCCGAGATCCTCGCCGTGCTCCGCTGAACGGAGCCTCCGCCGCTACAGCAGCGCCCGCACCACGCCCAGGCCCACGCTCATCCGGGCCAGGGTGGGCTCGCCCTCGCAGACCTCGCGCAGGGTGGCGATCCTGGCCGGCAGGCCGGGCCGGGTCTCCAGCCACGCGTTGGTGAGCGACTCGGCATCCATCCCAGGCCGGGCGTCGCGGACCACGTCCGCGGTCAGTTCGGCCTGCGCCTCGAGCACCTCGGAGCGCTCCTGGCCGTCCTCCTGCCAGGTGCCGACCAGGGTGCCCAGGGGCATGGTGTGCGGGATGTGCTGGCCGTCGAGGATGCGGACCAGCCGGACCGCCTCGCTGGCGGCGTTGGAGACCCGGACGATCCCGCTGCCCTGCACGGTGGCGGTCTTCTCGCCGCGGGAGAGGTCGGCCTCGGTGTCGCCCTCGTGGATGACGCGCAGCAGCTCGACCACGTACACCGGATCCCCCACGGCGTCGTAGACCCAGCGGGTGCCCAGCACGGAGTGATCCAGGTTGCCGATGAACGAACCTTCCGCCTCGTCCAGGGCGGCGGCCCGGTAGGTCAGGGGCACCTGGTAGGTGACACCCCCCGAGCGGAGGAGCAGGGTCTCGACGCCCACCTCACCGTCGGGGTCCACGAACCGGAAGGAGCCCACCCGCTCGAGGTCGGCGGCGTCGCCGGCGAACCAGCTCTGGCCGGGCAGCCAGTCACGCAGCAGGTCGAGCTTGCTCGGGGTCAGGGTGGCTTCTTCGATCTTCGCGGTGCCGCTCATGGTTCCTCTCCTTGTTCCCCCACAGGATATTCCCCGCAGCCCTAGTCGGGGCCCGGTTCGGTGCGATCCGACCGAATCGGTCCGACCACAGTGCCGGGGGCACGCAGCCGTCCCCGGTCGGTGACGGACGCTAGCCTGCGGTCATGCGCATCGACCTCCACGCCCACAGCGCGGTCTCCGACGGAACCGACACCCCTGCCGAGCTCGTCGCCGCGGCTGCCGGCGCGGGCCTGGACGTCGTGGCGCTGACCGACCACGACACCTTCGACGGGCTGCCCGCCGCGCGCGCTGCGGCCGGGGCGCTCGGGGTGCGGGTGGTGCCGGGGATCGAGATCTCGACCCAGCTGGGCGGTTCGAGCGTCCACCTGCTCGGCTACGGGTGCCGGACCGACGAGCCCCGGCTGCTGGCCGAACTGGAGCTGCTGCGCGGCGGCAGGGACGACAGGGTGCCGCGCATGCTGGCGAAGCTGGCCGAACTCGGGATGCCGGTGGACGTGGCCACCCTGGCCCGCGCGAGGGGCGATGCACCCTCGATCGGGCGACCGCACATCGCGGACGCGATGGTCGCCCTCGGCCACGTCGCCGACCGGCGGGAGGCTTTCGACAGGTACCTGGCCGATGACGGCCCCGCCTATGTCGGGCGCTACGCGGTCGATCTGGCGACGGGGATCGACCTCGTCCACGGCGCCGGCGGGGTGGCGGTGCTGGCCCATCCCTGGGGCAGGTCCAGCAGGGACCTGCTCACCGAGGATGTCCTGAGGCTGCTGGTCGCGCGCCACGGGCTGGACGGCATCGAGGTCGACCACCTCGACCACGACCCCGCCACCCGCGAGGAGTTGAGGGCGGTGGCGGGCCGCCTCGGCGTGCTCGCCACCGGCTCCTCGGACTACCACGGCACCGGCAAGACCGACCACCCGCTCGGCGCCAACACCACCGCTGCCGAGGTGCTGGCCGAGATCGACGCCCGTGTCGCCGCCGCCGGGGGCTGGGACGGGCGGTAGCGCCGCCGGTGCTAAAGTCGCAGGTCGGTGCCAAGACCGTGGAGGATGAACCGACGATGACCGACCTCGCCCTGGACGCCGGCGAGCGACTGGCCTCCTCGACCTCGGACGCCTCGCTGCAGCGAACCCTCGCACGCAGCGCGGAGATCGAGGCCGAGATCGCTGTGGACCCGACCAGGTTCCGGATCATGACCGGTGACCGGCCGACCGGGAACCTCCATCTCGGGCACTATTTCGGCTCCCTGGCCAACCGGGTCCGCCTGCAGGACGCCGGGGTGGAGACGCTCATCCTGATCGCCGACTACCAGGTCATCACCGACCGCGACGGCACCGGACCGATCCGCGAGCGCGTGCTCGGGATGATGGCCGACTACCTGGCGATCGGGCTCGACCCGTCCCGCACCACCATCTACGCCCACTCCGCGGTGCCCGCCCTGAACCAGCTGCTGCTGCCGTTCCTGTCGTTGGTGACCGACGCCGAACTCCGCCGCAACCCGACGGTGAAGGCCGAGCTCGAGGCGACCGGCGACCGGCCGCTGTCGGGCCTGCTGCTCACCTACCCCGTGCACCAGGCCGCCGACATCCTGTTCTGCAAGGCGAACCTCGTCCCCGTCGGCAAGGACCAGCTGCCGCACCTGGAGCAGACCCGGGTGGTGGCCCGCCGGTTCGACGAGCGCTACGGGAGGGTCGACCCGGCGCGCCCGATCTTCCCGCAGGCGGAGGCCCTGCTCAGCCCGGCGCCCAGCATCCTCGGCCTCGACGGCACCAAGATGAGCAAGTCGAAGGGCAACACGATCGAGATCGGCATGGACGCCGACACCACGGCGAAGCTGATCCGCAAGGCCGTCACCGACTCCGACCGGCACATCACCTACGAGCCGGACCGGCGCCCCGAGGTCTCCAACCTGCTGCTGCTGGCCGGGCTGGCC
>JAEYNS010000338.1 GCA_023412435.1 Actinomycetes bacterium
TCCCTGATGATCGCGACCAGGACGGCGTCTCCGGGCAGGTTCAGGTCAGCGACCCGGGTGCCGACGCGCGGCGAGCCGTCCGGCAGCGTCATCTCGACCAGGTTCGCGCGGCCGCCGTGGAAGCTCAACAGACGGACCAGGTCGCCGACGGTGACTGCCTCCTCGACGAGCGCACAGATCAGCCGTGGCGTCGAGACCGCGACGTCCACCCCCCACTGCTCGTCGAACATCCACTCGTTGGACGGGTGGTTCACCCGCCCGACGGTGCGAGGGACGCCGAACTCGGTCTTGGCCAGCAGCGAGTGGACGAGATTGGCCTTGTCGTCGCCGGTGGCAGCGATCGCCACGTCACAGGAGTCGAGGCCCGACTCCTCCAGCGAGGTCAGCTCACAGGCGTCGGCGAGCAGCCACTCCGCCTCAGGGACGCTCTCGGGCTTGATCGCCGTCGGGTCCTTGTCGATCAGCAGGATGTGGTGCCCGTTGGCGATCAGTTCCCGGGCGATGGAGCGGCCGACGTTGCCTGCCCCCGCGATCACGACGCGCATGCTGCTGCCTCTCAGTGCTCGGTCGGCGACTGGCCGAAGACGTCCTCGACGTCACCGACCTGGTCATTGGTCACCGCGGCGTAGACCAGGTCGCCGTCCTGCAGCACGGTGGACCCCTGCGGCACCATGCCGGAACCGAACCTGGCCAGGAACGGGATCTTGCACCGTCCGGCGGCCTCCATGCTGGCGATGGTGCGCCCCACCCAGCCGGAGTGCACATACACCTCGACCAGCCGGACCGCCCCCGACGGATCGCGCCACTGCGGCTCCGAGCCGGAGGGCAGCAGGCGCCTCAGGATCTGATCGGCGGTCCAGCGGACGGTGGCCACCGACGGAATCCCGAGGCGCTCGTAGACCTCGGCCCGGCCCTGGTCGTAGATCCGGGCCACCACGTTGTGGACGCCGAAGGTCTCACGCACCACCCGTGCCGCGAGGATGTTGGAGTTGTCACCGCTGGAGACCGCGGCGAACCCGTCGGCGCGCTCGATGCCCGCCCGCACCAGGACCTGCCGGTCGAAGCCGACCCCCTTGACGGTCTTCCCCTGGAACTGGGGACCGAGCCGCCGGAACGCGTCCTGCATGATGTCGATCACGGCCACCGAGTGGTCCCGATGCTCCAATCCGCGGGCCAGGAGGGCTCCCACACGCCCGCAGCCCATGATCACGATGTGCACGTCCCAGACGCTACACCGGTTGCCGCGGTCCATGGCGCTACGGCGGCAGGGATTGGGCATAGAGTGGCCCGTCGTGGAGGTCACTGACCTTGTGAAGCGGCTGCTGGTGGGCCGCAAGCTCGCCAGCGCTCAGCTTGGCGAGACACTGTTGCCCAAGCGGATCGCGCTTCCGGTGTTCGCCTCGGACGCCTTGAGTTCGGTGGCGTACGCCCCCGACGAGATCCTGCTCACCCTTTCGTTGGCAGGGATGGCGGCGCTCGCCTTCTCCTGGGAGATCGCGCTGGCGGTCGCCGTGGTGATGCTCGTGGTGGTGCTCTCGTACCGCCAGACAGTGCACGCCTACCCGTCGGGGGGCGGAGACTACGAGGTGGCGACCGTCAACCTCGGGCCGACCGCAGGACTCACCGTGGCCAGCGCGCTGCTGGTCGACTACGTCCTCACCGTCGCCGTGTCGGTCTCCTCCGGCATCCAGAACGCGAAGGCGATGATCCCGTTCCTGCAGGGCAACGAGGGGATGGCCGCCGCCGTGGTCATCCTGGTGCTGATGGCGATGAACCTGCGCGGGGTGCGCGAGTCGGGGGCGCTGTTCGCGATCCCCACCTACGGCTTCATGCTCGCGGTGCTCGGAATGACGGGGTGGGGGCTGTTCCGGATCTTCGTCCTCGGGGAGCAGTTGCGGGCGCCGACCGCCGACCTGGAGATCGCGCCGGCCCCGGGCTACGAGAACTTCTCGGGCATCCTCGTGATCGTGCTGCTGGCCCGGGCCTTCTCGTCCGGCTGCGCGGCGTTGACCGGCGTGGAGGCGATCTCCAACGGCGTGCCCGCCTTCCGCGAGCCCAAGAGCCGCAACGCCGCGACCACCCTCGGCCTGCTGGGCGGAGTGTCGATCACCATGCTCGCCGGGATCGTCGCGCTCGCGAACCTCACCGGGCTGAAGCTGATCGACGAGCACGGCGGCTCGTTCTTCATCGAGGACGGCAACCCGGCCGACGTCGCGCACGAGACCGCGATGGGCCAACTGGCCCGCACCATCTTCGACGGGTTCCCGATCGGCTTCTTCCTCGTCATCACCGCGACGATGGTGATCCTCTTCCTCGCCGCGAACACCGCCTTCAACGGCTTCCCTGTGCTGGGGTCGATCCTCGCCAAGGACCGCTACCTGCCGCGGGCGTTGCACACCAGGGGCGATCGGCTGGCCTTCTCGAACGGGATCATCGCCCTCGCCGCGGCCGCGATCGGGCTCGTCCTGGTCTTCAACGCCAGCGTCACCGCGCTGATCCAGCTGTACGTGGTCGGTGTGTTCGTCTCGTTCACGGTGAGCCAGCTGGGGATGATGCGGCACTGGACGCGGCACCTGCAGACCGAGAAGGACCCGGCCCGCCGCGCCCGAATGCAGCGCTCCCGGGCGATCAACATGATCGGACTCACCGCCACGGGTGTCGTCCTGGTGATCGTCCTGGCGTCGAAGTTCATCTACGGCGCCTACCTCGCGGTGGCCGCGATGGCCGGGGTGTTCGTCCTGATGCGCGGCATTCGCGCCCACTACGACAGGGTGGAGCGTGAGGTGGCGGTCAGCCCCACGGAGGCCCGGCTGCTGCCCAGCCGCGTCCGAGCCGTCATCCTTGTCAGTGAGGTGAACAAGCCCACCCTGCGGGCGGTGAACTTCGCCCGGGCCACGCGCGCGAGCACGATCGAGGCGGTGACGGTCGCGGTCGACCCTGAGGAGGTCAGGCGGATCGCCCGGGAGTGGGAGACGCAGGATCTCGTCGTCCCGCTGAAGGTGATCGCCTCGCCCTACCGGGAGGTGGTCAGCCCGTTCCTCAACTATGTGAAGGGGTTGCGCTCGGACAACCCCCGCGACGTGGTGTGCGTGTACATCCCGGAGTACATCGTGGGGCACTGGTGGGAGCAGCTGCTGCACAACCAGACCTCGCTGATCATCAAGGCCAGGCTGAACTTCATGCAGGGCGTGATGGTGACGTCGGTGCCCTACCAGCTGGCGTCCTCGCGGTTCGCCATCGAGCGCGCCCGGCGCGACTCCCCGGCCGCGTGGCGGCGACCGGGCACTGGTTCGGTCAGGATGGGCAAGCCGCTCGACGACTGGTCGCGGGAGTGAGCCCGCTGCGAGCCGGTGACCTCGTCGGGCCTGTCACTGTCGGCCCGATCGCCCACGGCGGGCACTGCGTGGCGAGGGTGGACGGCCAGGTGGTCTTCGTACGTCACGCCGTGCCCGGTGAGCAGGTGACGGTGCGGATCACCCAGGTGCTGTCCCGGTTCGCCCGAGGCGAGGTCGCCGAGGTCGTGGTCGCGGACCCGCGGCGACGCATCCCGCCCTGCCCGATCGCGGGGGAGTGCGGCGGCTGCGACTTCCAGCACCTGCCGCCGGAGGCGTCGAGGGAACTCAAGCGCCAGGTGGTGGCCGACCTGCTGCACCACCACGCAGGGATCGAGTTCACCGGCGAGGTCGAGGCTGTCGACGCCACGGGGTTCGACTGGCGGACGCGGATGCGCTACCACAGGGCACCCGACGGCCGGCTCGGACTGCATGCTCATCGCTCCGACCGGGTGGTGCCGCTGCCCGCGGAGGGATGCCGGATCGCCGTGTCGGGGATCGCCCACCCCGACATCCCGCCAGGGGACGGCGACGTGCTGGCCGTCGCGGCCGCGTCGGGCACCGAGATCGGGCGACGCCAGGAACTGCCCGCCACTGTCACCGAGCGGGTCTCCGGGCGGCGGTTCGAGGTGGCCACCGACGGGTTCTGGCAGAGCCACGTCCGCGCCCCGCAGGTGCTCACCGCCGCCGTCCTCGACGCTCTCGCCCCGGCAGCCGGCGAGCGCGCCTTCGACCTGTACTGCGGGGTCGGCCTGTTCGCTGCTGCCCTGGTCGACGCCGGCTGCGAGGTGTGGGGCGTGGAGGGGGACCCCCGCGCGCTGCGGCTCGCCCGTCGCAACGTGCCCGAGGGCCACTTCTTCGTCGGCGACGTCGCCGCCACCCTGCGGCGGTTGCCCGACCAGACCGATCTGGTCGTGCTCGACCCGCCCCGGACCGGCGCGGGCCGTCGCGCGATGGAAGCGATCCTGGCCCGGAGGCCGCGCTCGGTCGCGTACGTTGCCTGCGATCCGGCAGCTCTGGCCCGAGATCTCGCGACCGCCCAGGGCCTGGGGTACACGGTCGATCAGGTCCGCGCCTTCGACCTGTTCGGAACCACCCACCACGTCGAGTGCCTGGCTGTGCTGCGACCGGTGTGAGGATTACTACCCTTCGTCGTAAGCCGGTGTCACTGCGGGAAGTACGACGTAACGTAGTGGTGTGACCACAACAGCCCCCGCCAAGCGCGGCAGCGCCGCGCCGCAGCCGAAGTGCCCGCTGCGAACGGGGGAGCCGTGCACGCTGTGCCAGCTCGATGTCACCGGGCCGCAGGACTGCCCGCTGGTCTTCCTCGTGATGGGGGATGACGAGCTCCGCACCGAGTGGGCAGCCCGCCGCCGCGCGCAGCGCAAGGGCTGACCCTGCCGGCGAGATGACGACGGCCGCCGGCCTCACCCGGTTGACCCGCCGGCTGCCGGGCTGGCTCGCGGTGGTCCTCGGACTGCTGTGCGTCGGCCTGGGCGCGGTGGTGATCAGCCGACCCGCCACCTCGCTGGGGCTGCTCGTCCTCCTGACCGCGCTGGGCTTCGTCCTGGCCGGCGCCCTCGGCATCATCACCGCCGGACGGGCGGCGCGCCCGGGGCCCGCCGCCGCGCTCGGCGTGGCCGGGGTGCTGGTGGGGATCGTCATCCTGGTCTGGCCGGGCATCACCACCGTCGCGCTCGTCGTCCTGGTCGGCGGGGCGCTGGTGGCCTGGGGGGCGGTCTCGGCCCTGGGTGCGCTGCGCGAGGGCTCGGCGGACGAGCGGGTGGCCGGCGTGGCGCTGGGAGCCGCGAGCGTCGTCTTCGGCGTGCTGGCCTTGTTGTGGCCCGACGTCACGCTGCTGCTGGTCGGCGTGGTCTTCGGTGGCTGGCTGATCATGCAGGGGCTGGCAGCGGCATGGGTCGCGCTGCGTCCCCGCCCCGGGCCCACCGGCCGCGCGGAACCCGGCCGGCCGGGCCGCGGGG
>JAEYNS010000043.1 GCA_023412435.1 Actinomycetes bacterium
GCGGGGAGCACCGGTGGCCGGGTCGATCCGGCGCCGGTCGCGGATGGTCGGTCCGGTGGCGGGGCGCTCCTCCGGCGCGGGAGAGGGAGCCCCGGGGGCGGCCGCCTCGGTCGCCCCCGGCGCGTCCGCCGGGACCCCGGGGGCCTGCGGAGCTGCGTCCGGGGTCTCCTGGGGTTCGTTGGTGGGCTCGCTCACTTGTCTTCCTTACCGTCCTCGTCAACGATCTCGGCGTCCACCACGTCGTCGTCGGTCGGCGGCTGGGTCCACTGCTGGCCGCCCTCGCCGGCGTCGCCGGCCTCGGACTGCTGCTTGGCCTGGGCGGCGGCGTACATCGCCTGACCCATCGCCGAAGCCTTGGTGTTGAGGTCGTCCATGGCGGCCTTCACCGCATCGTTGTCCTCACCCTTCAGGGCTTCCTTCAGCTTGTCCAGCGCCTCCGTGACCGGGGCCTTGACGTCGTCGGTCAGGGACTCGGCGTTGTCGGCGAGCAGCTTCTCGGTGCGGAACGCCAGCGCGTCCGCCTCGTTGCGCATCTCGACCACCTCGCGGCGCTTGCGGTCCTCCTCGGCGTGCGCCTCGGCCTCCCGCACCATCCGGTCGATGTCGTCCTTGCCGAGGGCCGACCCGCCGGTGACAGTCATGGACTGCTCCTTGCTGGTGGCCAGGTCCTTGGCGTGGACGTGGACGATGCCGTTGGCGTCGATGTCGAAGGTGACCTCGATCTGCGGTACCCCGCGCGGGGCCGGCATCAGGCCGGTCAGCTCGAAGTTGCCCAGCGACTTGTTGTCGCGGGCGAAGTCGCGCTCGCCCTGGTAGACCTGGATCATCACCGACGGCTGGTTGTCCTCGGCGGTGGTGAACACCTCCGAGCGCTTGGTCGGGATCGTGGTGTTGCGCTCGATGATCTTGGTCATCACCCCGCCCTTGGTCTCGATGCCGAGGCTCAGCGGGGTGACGTCCAGCAGCAGGACATCCTTCACCTCGCCCTTCAGCACACCGGCCTGCAGCGACGCACCCAGCGCCACGACCTCGTCGGGGTTGACGCCCTTGTGCGGCTCCTTGCCGCCGGTCAGCTCCTTGACCAGGTCGACGACGGCCGGCATCCGGGTGGAGCCACCGACCAGGATGACGTGGTCGATCTTGGACACCGAGGTGTTGGCGTCCTTGATGACGGAGTTGAACGGCGCACGGCAGCGGTCCAGCAGGTCCTGGGTCATCCGCTGGAACTCGGCGCGGCTGAGTCGCTCGTCGAGGTGCAGCGGGCCGTCGGCGCCGGCGGTGATGTACGGCAGGTTGATCGAGGACTCCTGGGTGGAGGACAGCTCGATCTTGGCGCGCTCGGCAGCCTCCTGCAGGCGCTGGCGCGCCATCTTGTCCTTCGACAGGTCGACGCCGTACTTGTTCTTGAACTGGGTGACCAGCCAGTCGACGACCCGCTGGTCCCAGTCGTCGCCGCCGAGCCGGTTGTCGCCCTTGGTGGCCTTCACCTCGAACACGCCGTCGGCGATCTCCAGCAGCGACACGTCGAAGGTGCCGCCGCCCAGGTCGAAGACCAGGATCGTCTGCTCGGCGCCGCCCTTGTCGAGGCCGTAGGCCAGCGCTGCCGCGGTGGGCTCGTTGATGATCCGGTCGACCACAAGTCCCGCGATCTCGCCGGCCTCCTTGGTGGCCTGCCGCTCGGCGTCGGAGAAGTAGGCCGGGACGGTGATGACGGCGTTCGTGACCGGCTCACCGAGGTAGGCCTCGGCGTCCCGCTTCAGCTTCTGCAGCACGAACGCGCTGATCTGCTGCGGGTGGTACTCCTTGCCATCGATGTCGGCCTTCCAGCTGGTGCCCATGTGGCGCTTCACGGAGCGGATCGTCCGGTCGACGTTGGTCACGGCCTGGCGCTTGGCGACCTCGCCGACCAGGACCTCGCCGCCCTTGGCGAAAGCAACGACCGAGGGAGTCGTGCGGGCGCCCTCGGCGTTGGGGATGACAGTCGGCTCGCCACCCTCGAGGACGGCGACGACGGAGTTGGTGGTGCCGAGGTCGATGCCGACAGCTCGTGCCATGGTGAATACCTCCATAGAGTCTTGGTTCGCGCTTGAGCCTAGCACGCTCAATCACGGGGTTGAGTTCACCAGACTCAACTATGGGTCGGTTCGGGGTATTCCCTGAGGGTCACGCCTGCGGCACCGGCGCGGTCAGCCGGTGGACCAACCTGACAAGGGTGGGGAACGAGTGCCACAACTGGTGCCCGAGGCCCGGCACGGTGATCGTCGGGCCGGGGATCCCACGGGCCGCGAGCCGGGCGTCCAGCCGTTCGAAATCGGTACGGCGGCACAGCGAACTGCGCTCCCCGCGGGCCAGCCCGCACCGGGCCAGGTCGACCCGGTCGAGTTCCTCGAGAAGGCCCTCGCTGGCCAGCACCCGAGCGATCGCGAGCAGGTCCGCCGGGCTGTAGTGGACGGCGGGCTCCGTCCACTGGCGCAGCCGGGCATGCATCACCCACTGGTGGTGGCGGTTGCTCGCGTGCACCCACGGCAACCGTCCCCAGTCGGCAAGGTTGTCGGCCTGCAGCGTGGTGAGGCCGCGGCGGCTGATCGCCACCGGCTCGACCAGGTGCAGCCCTTCGATCGGTCCCCACTCGCCCAGCGCGGGCAGCGCGGCAGTCGCCAGCGAGCAGCCGGTGGAGTAGCCGAGCACCTCCATCACGTCCGTGTTCGCGACCTCACCGGCACGGAAGGCCTCCGCGAGGTAGGAGAGGTTGAGCTCCGCCCAGGACCCGATCTGCCGGCGGAGCATGTCGCGTCGAACCGCGCGCGGGATCGGGTCGCGGAACCGGCTCATCCCGGGGATCTCGGTCATCACGACGGTCAGCGAGGTCGCCTGCGCCAGGAACTGGCACTTGGCCACCTCCCACTCCCCCAGCGGGGTGTTGAACCCGGGGAAGTAGACCAGGACGCCGCGGGAGGCGGCCGGCGTCCCCACCAGCGCGGCCAACCGTGGCAGCCCCTCGGGGCGCAGCGTCAGCTGTCGCACGGGGATCCCCGGACGGAGCAGCGCAGCCCGGGTGTCCAGTGGCAGTGTGACGGCCTGGCGCACGTGTCCTCCTCAGCTCCCGATCGTAGCCGGGCTGCCGGAGCCCGGTTCGTTCCGGAGGCGCCGGAGGCGCAAGAATGGCTGCCATGACGCGCGCTGTCGTTTTAGACCTTGATGGCACCCTGACCGACACCGAAACCCTCTGGGACGGGATCAGGCGCGGCCTGGCGGCCGACGCGGGGCTGCCCTGGCCAGACGATGCCAGCACGCGCATGATGGGCATGTCCACCCAGCAGTGGTCGGCCTACCTCGTCGAGGACGTAGGTCTGCCCGGCAGTCCACCCGAGGTGGCTGCCCGCACCATCGGGGCGATGCGGCAGCACTATCGCGACGGAGTCGACCTGCTTCCCGGTGCCCCCGACGTGGTCCGCCGGCTCGGCGCGGTCTGGCCGCTGGGGGTCGCCAGCTCGTCGCCACGCGTGCTGATCGACGCCGCCCTCGAGGCGATGGACGTGGCCGACCTGGTCGCCGCCTCCGTCTCGACCGAGGAGACCGGACACGGCAAGCCCGCGCCCGACGTCTACCTCGAGGTGTGCCGGCGGCTCGGCGTCGCCCCGCAGGACGCCGTAGCCATCGAGGACTCCCCCGCAGGGATCCGGTCGGCGCAGGCCGCCGGGATGAGGCTGATCGTCGTCCCGCCCCGGTTCCATCCGCCCACCCCCGACGTCCTCGCCCTGGCCGACGTGGTCGTCGCGACGCTGGACGAGATCACGGTCGAGCTGGTCGAAGACCTGCTGGGGGGCCGCTGACCATGCTGCGCTCCCTGCTGCTGGGCGCCGCCCGCAACGAACGCCTCCGTGCCCTGGCCACCGCCTTCCCTCCCACCCGCGCGGTGGTCAGCAGGTTCATCGCCGGTGAACAGGTCGCCGACGGCCTGACCGCCGCGCAGCGGTTGGCCGACGACGGGCTCTACGCCACGATCGACGTCCTGGGCGAGGACACCACCGTGCCGGAGCAGGCCGAGGCCGCGACCCGGGCCTATCTCGACCTGCTGGCCGGGATCCCCGCCGCCGGGCTGGTCGGGTCGGTGGACGTGTCGCTCAAGCTCACCTCGCTCGGCGCGGCGCTGCCCGGCGGCGATGCCGTCGCCTACACCAACGCACGCCGGATCTGCGAGGCTGCGGCCTCGGTCGGCGCCACCGTCACCGTCGACGCCGAGGACCACACCACCATCGACCGGATGCACGCCGTGGTCGAGCAGTTGCGGATCGACTTCCCCGGCGTCGGGCTCGTCCTGCAGGCAATGCTGCACCGGACCGCCGCCGACGCCGAGGTCTTCGCCGGCGCGGGTTCCCGCGTCCGGTTGTGCAAGGGCGCCTACGACGAGCCGGCGGAGGTGGCGCTGCGGGAGCGGACGGCGATCAGCGCTGCCTATGTGGCCGCCGCCCGGACGCTGTTCCTCGGCAAGGGCTACCCGATGATCGCCACCCACGACCCCGAGATGATCGCCGCCACGCTCGCGCTGGCCGAGGAGGCCGGGCGCCAGCCCGGGGACTACGAGTTCCAGATGCTGTACGGCATCCGCACCGACGAGCAGCGCCGGCTGGCCGCGGCAGGTCACCGGGTGCGGGTGTACGTGCCGTGCGGCACCGACTGGTGGGGGTACTTCGTGCGTCGGCTCGCCGAACGTCCGGCGAACCTGTGGTTCTTCCTGCGGGCCCTGGTCGGCCGCTGATCAGGCCGAGGCCGCCCTGGCCAGGCCCGCCGCCAGGTCCGCGATCAGGTCACCTGCGTCCTCCACGCCGATACTGAGCCGCAGCAGGCCGTCGGTGATCCCCGCGGCCTGGCGGGCCTGGACCGGCATCGCGGCGTGGGTCATGGTGGCCGGGTGGGAGACCAGCGACTCCACCCCGCCCAGCGACTCGGCCAGGCAGAAGCAGGTCAGCCCCTCCACCAGCGCCTTCACCTGGGCCAGTCCCGCGACCTCGAAGCTCACGATGGCGCCGAACCCGTCCTGCTGGGCGGCGGCCAGCCGGTGGCCCGGGTGCTCGGACGAGCCCGGGTAGTACACCGCGTGGACGGCCGGGTGGGCAGCCAGCATCGCGGCCACCCTCGCGGCGTTGGCCTGGGCCTTCTCCATCCGCAGGTGCAGGGTGCGCAGGCCGCGCAGGGTGAGGTAGGAGTCGAACGCGCCACCGGTCAGGCCCAGGCAGTTCGCCCACCACGCGAGGTCGGCGTGCCGGCCGTCGTCGGCGGCCACCACCGCGCCGCCCACGACGTCGCTGTGGCCGTTGATGTACTTGGTGGTGGAGTGCACCACGACGTCGACCCCGAGCGCGAGCGGCCGCTGCACCACCGGGGAGCAGAAGGTGTTGTCGGCCACCACCAGCGCGCCGGCGGCGTGGCCGGCCGCGGCGACCGCGGCGATGTCGGTGATCCGCAGCAGCGGGTTGGACGGCGTCTCGATCCACACGAGGTCGGCGGGACTGGCCAGGGCCGTCGCCACGGCGGCCGGGTCGCTGAGGTCGACCAGCTCCAGCCGGAGCGCCTCCCGCCGGGCCAGGGCGTCCAGCAGGCGCCAGGTGCCGCCGTAGCAGTCGAACGGGGCTACCACCCGTCCGCCCGGCTTCACCAGCGCGTGGACGGCGGTCGTCACCGCACCCATCCCGGACGCGGTGACCACGGCCCCCACCCCGCCCTCGAGATCGGCCAGCGCATCGGCCAGGATCGAGCGGGTCGGGTTGCCGGACCTGCTGTAGTCGTAGGGGCCGGGCTCCCCGAAGCCGCCGAAGGCGTAGGTGGCCGAGAGATGCAGGGGCGGCACCACAGCCCGGAACTGCGGATCGCTGGTGAGGCCCGCCCTCACAGCGCGAGTCGGGGGCGTGGACTCGGTCATGGTTGCTGACCCTAACACCGGTGAACAGGTCACTGGCGTGCCGCCCGGGGCGCGGGTACCGTCAGCCCATGAAGATCGAAGATGTGGTCCGCGCCAAGGGCACCGACGTCGTCACCATCGAGCCGTCGGCCACCGTCAAGCAACTCGTCGACCTGCTCGCCGAACACAACATCGGTGCGGTCGTCGTGAGCTCCGACGGTCGCCACATCGACGGCATCGTGAGTGAGCGGGACGTGGTGCGGCGGCTGGCCTCGGCCGGCGGCAGGGTGCTGGACGCCGAGGTCGCCGACATCATGACGAAGACCGTGAAGACCTGCGCGCCCGCCGACTCGATCGAGGACACCGCCCGCGAGATGACCTACTCGCGGATCCGGCATATGCCCGTGGTGATTGACGGCGAGCTGCGGGCCCTGGTCTCCATCGGCGACGTCGTGAAGTACCGGATCGACCAGCTCACCGACGAGCGGAACCACCTGCTGGGCTACCTGCACACCTGACATGAGCGACGAGCCCAGGGCGGTCACCGCGCTGCGTGCCCTCGGCCTCGAGCATGTCGCGAGTCGGCACCGGCCGGCGAGGTCGCTGATCGAGGCTGCCGCGATGCGGGGCCTCGAACCCGGCGACATCGTCAAGACGATGGTCGTCCGCCGCGCCGAGGACGACTACCTGTTCGTCCTGGTCGGGGGGGACAGGGAGATCTCCTGGCCCAAGCTGCGCGCCCTGCTCGGGGTGAGCCGCCTGTCGCTGCCGGACGCCGATACGGCCCTGGCGGCCACCGGGTACCCGCGCGGCGCCATCACCCCGTTCGGCGCCACCC
>JAEYNS010000048.1 GCA_023412435.1 Actinomycetes bacterium
CCTTCGCCCGCGGGGTGGCCGGGCTGGCCGGCCGGGACGCCGTCGCCCGTTCGATCTGCGAGCGCGCCGGGCAGGAACTCGCCCACTCCGTCGCCACCGCGGTCCACGCCATCGACGAGGCCGCCGACCCGTACCTCTGCCTGCTCGGCGGGGTGTTCGCGGGCGAGCCGGTTCGCCGCGCCTGCGTCGCCGCGCTGCGCCGCCAGTGGCCCGACCTCGAGCCGATGGCTCCCGAGGGGGACGGGCTGGCCGGCGCCCTCATGCTGCCGTCACTGCCGCAGGACCACCCGCTGGCACGGCGAATCGCCACCGCCGGCTGAGTCCTGGCCGCCGCGTCAGGAGTAGGCGGCCCGCAGGTTCGAGCCACCCGAGCGCAGTTGCAGCGCGATCCCTGCTGCGGCGAGGGCTACGAAGCCGAGGTTCCACAGCAGTCCGTGGGCCAGCAGACCGGGCACCGCTGCCGCGTCGAGCTGCATCAGGCTCACCGACTCCACCAGCGCGAGAGCGCCCGCCGTGATCGCAGCCGCGCCGACCACTCCGGTCAGGATCACGAGCAGCAGCTTCGGCAGCTTCGTCACGAGCGCCGCGATCACCAGCAGCGCGGCGACCACCCAGGGTGCGGCGATCGCCGGCCAGGCGGTCAGCCCGAGAGAGCCGGCCAGCAACTCCCCCGCGGTGTAGCCGAGCAAACCCACGGCCAGCAGCACGCCCATCACGAAGAAGGCGTAGGCGAGGCAGGCCAGCAGGATCGCGGAGAAGATCGTGGCCCCCCACCGCAGCGCGGCGTTGAAGTCGGGGTCGAGCGAGATGTAGGTGGCGGCCCAACTGCCCAGCTGCCAGCCCGCCGCACCGCCGAGCAGCGCAAAGATCCAGCGCATCGCCGCGAACCCCCGGAAGCACAGCAGCAGCCCGGCGAGGATGGCCCCGATGGCGACCCAGGTGTCGATGGTCAACGGGGGCAGCGCAGGCAGCTCCGGCATGAGCCGATGGTAGCCAGCTGGACGGGCAGGCCAAGACTGCGACTCGAACCCTTGGCCAACCTTTATCCGGACGACTCCCGGCCGTACAGGACGCAGGCGACGTCGACCTCCCCGTCCCGCCGCAGCTGGACGTCGGTGGGTTCGGCGAAGTCGACCTCGACGCCGGCGGCGGTGGTCTCCAGCCGGGTGACGCCCTGCCACAGCGGGTCCTGGGCGGTGTGGCTGCGGATCCTCGCGAAGACCTGTCCGACCTCGGCCGCCGTCCCCGCGGCAGGGCCGACGACAGCGTGCCGGCCGCTGTGGGCCAGCCCTGCCAGGTCGCCGACGATCGCCTGCTCGCGGGCGTAGGTGGCGACCTCGACCCCTGTCCAGTGCTCCTCCACCAGCGCCTTCAGGTCGCGCGGCTCCCACCCGCACTCGGGTTGCGCGACCGGGCAGCGGGGGTGGAAGGAACAGCCCAGCGGCGGGCGGGCGGCGTCCGGGATCTCGCCGCGGGGCAGGTCGCGACCGAAGACGGTGTCGGGATCGATGTCGGGGATGGCGTCCAGCAGGGCGCGGGTGTACGGGTGCCGCGGGTGCTCGAAGATCTCCCGGGTGGGACCGAGTTCGACCACCTTGCCCAGGTACATGATCGCGATCCGGTCGCAGAAGAACTTCGCCGTGGCCAGGTCGTGGGTGATGTAGACGTAGGTGAGGCCGAGATCACGCTTCAGGTCGAGCATCAGCTGAAGGATCTTGGCCCGCACGCTCATGTCGAGCATCGACACCGGCTCGTCGGCGATCAGCACCTCGGGGTCGAGGATGATCGCCCTGGCAATCACCGCCCGCTGCTTCTGGCCGCCGGACAGGTCGGACGGGTACTTGCCGAGGAACTGCTCGGCCGGGGAGAGCCCGACCCGTTCCAGGGCTTCGACCACCCTGGCGCGCAGCTCCTCGCCGCGCGCCCTGCCGTGGATCACCAGCGGGTGGCCGACCGCCGCCTCGATGGTCATCGTCGGGTTCAGCGCGGCGTTGGGGTCCTGGAAGACCATCTGCAGCCGGGTGCGGTAGTGGCGCAGCGCACCCCCGCGCAGCCGCGCGATGTCGACCGGCTCGCCGCCGCCCTCCGGGTGGTGGCCGATGCTGCCGGCGGTGGCACCGACGAGGCCGAGCATCGCCCGGCCGAGGGTGGTCTTGCCGGAACCCGACTCGCCGACCAGTCCCAGGACCTCTCCGCGCTGCAGGGTGAGGTTGACCCCGTCCACGGCCTTGACGGTGGCGGTCTGGCGACCGAACAGCCGGGCCAGGCCGCTGTTGTGGAGCGCGAAGTGCACCTCGAGGCCGGAGACGTCCAGCACGCTGTCAGGCTTCGTCGGCAACGGCCAACTCCTCTCGGACAAGGGGGACGCGCTGCGCCGGGGTCAGCGTGTCGCGCCGGGCGGCCCAGCACGCGACGTCGTCGCTGCCCAACCGGCTCGGGCCGCCGTCTCGCGAGAGCAGCGGCGGCTCGGCGGCGGGGCAGATCGCCATCGCGTCGGGGCAGCGGGGGTGGAAGTGGCAGCCGGAGGGCGGCGCGATCAGGTCGGGCGGGGCACCCGGGATGGAGTTCAGCCCTTCGGTGGCAAGGGTGATCGTCGAGCGGAGCAGTTCCCTGGTGTAGGGGTGCTTGGGGTCGCGGAACACCGTCCGCGCGTCGCCCACCTCGACGATCTTTCCGGCGTACATCACCGCCACCCGGTCGCAGGTCTCGGCGATGATGCCGAGGTTGTGGGTGATCAGCAGCAGCGAGGTGTCGAAGTTCTGCCGCAGGTCGTGGAGGATCTTGATGATCTGCGCCTCCACCAGCACGTCGAGGGCCGTCGTGGGTTCGTCGGCGACCACGAAGGCCGGACGCAGCACCAGCGCGAGCGCGATCATCAGCCGCTGCCGCATGCCGCCGGAGAACTCGTGCGGATAGGCCTTCCAGCGCGACGGCGGGATGCCGATCAGGCGCAGCACCTCCAGCGAGCGGGCCTCGATCTCGCTGGCCTTCAACCGGGGGTGGTGGGCGCGCAGCGTCTCGGTGAAGTGCTCGCTGATCCGCATCAGCGGGTTCAGCCTGGTGAGCGGCTCCTGGAAGATCATCCCGAGGTCGGTGCCCCGGTGCGCGAACCGCTCCTTCGGCGACATCGCGACCAGGTCGTCGCCCTTGTAGAGCAGGTTTCCGTCCATCTTCGCCCCCGGCGGGAGCAGGCCCAGCAGGGCGCGCCCGAGGGTCGACTTGCCACAGCCGGACTCGCCGACCAGGCCAAGGATCTCTCCGGGCTGGACCGAGAACGAGACCCCGTCCACCGCCTTCACCGGCCCCCGCGGGGTGCCGTACCAGACCCGCAGCCCGGTGGCGTCGATCACGGGAAGACTCATCGGGCGTCCTCCTGGGTGGATTCGGGCGCCCAGTCCGCGCCGGGCTCGACGCCGACCGGGACGGGGACGCCGGACTCGCCGGTGGCCGCGGTGCGCGGCGGCAGCGTGACCGGAGCGAAGCGGCGCTTGCGCAGGGTCGGGTTGATGGTCTCGTTCAGTCCTTCGCCGACGAGGGTGAGGCCTGCCACCAGCAGCACGATCGCCAGGCCGGGGAACATGCCTGTCCACCAGATGCCGGAGGCGGCGTCGTCCATCGCGCGGGAGAGATCGAAGCCCCCCTCGGCGGCCTCGTTGGGCTGGATCCCCAGACCGAGGAACCCCAGCGCCGCCAGCGTGGAGATCGCATCCGCGGCGTTGATGGTGCCGATCACAGGAACCGACTGGATCACGTTGCTGAACAGGTAGCGTCCCATGATCGTGGTGTTGGACGCCCCGATCGCACGTGCCGCCTCGACGTAGGTGGCCTCGCGGGCGCTCACCGTGGTGTTGCGCACCACCCGGAAGTACTGCGGGATGTAGATCACCGTCAGCGACAGCGCCGCGGCCACCACGCCCGAGCCGAGCGAGCCGCGCAGCAGGAACGAGAACACGATCGCCAGCAGCAGCGACGGGAAGGCGTACAGCGCGTCCATCACGAACACCAGGACGCGGTCCAGGGTGCCGCCGACGTAGCCGGAGATCAGCCCCAGCAGCACGCCGGCCACCCCGGAGAGCAGGATCGACAGCAGCACCACCGAGAGCGCCGTCCGCGCCCCCCAGACGACCCGCGAGAAGACGTCGTAGAAC
>JAEYNS010000056.1 GCA_023412435.1 Actinomycetes bacterium
AGGAAGTCCTCGGGCAGCTCCTCGCTCACCTCGAACCGGGGCCGGGCGGGCGTCGGGACGGGGGGCGCCACCACGGAGACCGCGGGCGTGCCCTGCTCGGCGCGATCCAGCCGCAGCCGCAGGTCAGCGGCAGAACTGATCGGACCCAGCACCAGCGAGAGCTCGGTGGTGACCTGGGCGGCGGTCACCAGGCGGGTCGCGTGCTGCCGCGGTTGGGGGGACAGGATGCGCTCCACCACCACGTCGACGGGATGGGCAACCCCGGTGCGCACCTGGCTGGGCAGCAGCAGCCTGCCGTCCTCCACCGGGGCCGCCGGCAGGTCGTAGGCGGCGCCGCCGGGCCACCGGGCGACGAGGCAGGCGTAGAGCAGCCGGCCCAGCGCGAGCACGTCCTCGGCCTCCCCGTCGGCCCCGGCCGGCGGTGCGCCGGACAGCACCTCGTCGACCAGCAGACCGATGATCTTGACGTTGCCGCCGGTGGTGATCAGCACTGTCGCGGGACTCAGGTGCCGGTGGTGCAGGCCGTCGGCATGCAGTCCGGTCAGCGCGTCGGCCACCTCGCGCACCACCCACGCGGTCTCCGCGCCGGTCAGCGGCCCGCCGGCCAGGACCCGCTGCAGGGTCTGCCCTGTGGCGTACTCGTAGACGATGTACGCCCCGTGCTCGCCGGGGGACGGACGGACGACGTCCAGCACCCGCAGGAATCGCGAGTCGGTGGCCATCGCCGCCCTGCGGGCACGGTCGAGCACCTCCTCCGCCCGGGGGTCGGACGCGGAGAGCAGATGGATCAGGACCGGCCGCGTGAGGACGGTGTCCTCGGCGCGCCAGGTCTGGTGCCCGTCCCGTTCGGCCAGCAGCTCGGCCAGTCGGTAGCGTCCGGCCAGCGCCCGCCCGACGTCGATCAGGTTGGTGGGTTCGGACGCCCAGTACTCGTCGGTGACAGGGGTGGCGGTCGGCGGCGGGAAGTCGAGGACGGCCGGGGGCGGCTGGGGCGGCTCCACTGCGATGAAGGCGCCGACCCCGTCCGGGTCGGTGTTCACCACCTCGTCGGTCTGGGGCTCAGGCACCGGCTGGACCTGCGGGGCGGGCTCCTCGGCCTCGGCGGCCAGCACCTCCTCCACCGCGAGCGGGGAGTCGGCCTCGGCCTCGGGGGCCGACCGGCGCCGCAGGACGGTCAGCAACTCCGCGGTCTCCGGGATGCCCAGCCGCCTGGCGGTGACGAAGAAGACGAGGACGGCCAGGCCGCCGGCGAGCACGAGCCCCAGCACAACCATCAGCAGCCCGCCGAGGGAGCTGAACCAGGCGCCGACCGCCCAGGCCAGCACCGCCGCGGGCAGCGAGGCGAGCAGCAGCCGCACCAGGTGCTGGACCGTCGCGCGTCCGGGCAGCTCCGGGAGCCGGGCCGCCAGCGCCCGGTGGGTGAGGTAGCAGCCGAGGAAGTAGGCCAGCGAGTACGCCAGCGCCAGTCGGGTGGCGACGGTCTGCGGGTGGGCGACCGCCAGCACCAGCAGGACGGCGAGCAGTGCGTTGGCGCCCGAGATCGCGATCTGCAACAGGAACGGCGTCCGGGTGTTGTCGAGGGCGTAGAAGGCGCGCAGGTAGAGGTACTGGATGGTGTACGGCACCAGGCCGACAGCGAAGGCCATCAGCGCCCAGGCGACGAACTGGTAGTCGTTCGCGCCGCTGCCGTGGCCGAAGATCATCCGGGTGGCCGGATCGGCGATCGCGACCAGGCCCAGGCTCGCCGGCACCAGGAAGGTGGTCGCGAGCCGGATCGCACGGGTGATCTCGGTGACGACGCCGGCCTTGTTGCCTGCGACCGCGGCCCGGGACGCGGCCGGCAGCATGGCGGTGGCCAGCGAGACGGTGAGCAACGAGTGCGGCAGGATCCAGATCAGGTAGGCCTGCTGGTAGGCGGTCCAGCCGCCACCACCGTCGTCCCCACCGGCCGGTGCGGCGCCGGTGGCCAGGTTGCTGACGACGATCTGGGCCAGCGAGGTGAGCGCGACGTAGCCGATCATCCACTTGGCGATGTGGAAGGTGCGGCCCAGGCCGGTGCCCTTGAGGTCGAAGCGCGGACGGTAGCTGATGCCGGCTTTCTTCAGGTAGGGCAGCAGGACGAGGGTCTGGATCGCGATGCCGATCGTCGAACCGACGCCGAGCAGCAGCACCTGCTGGTCGGTGAAGGCCTGGCCGGAGTCGCCGAGGTTGGTGCCCCAGATCCCGATGTAGAGGCCGAAGACGCCGATCGAGACGACGTTGTTGACGATGGGCGCCCACATCATGGGGCCGAAGACGTCGCGGGCGTTCAGCACCTGGCCGATCAGGAAGAAGACGCCGTAGAAGAACAGCTGCGGCATCGTGATGTAGCTCATCAGCAGCAGCGCCTGCCAGTGCTCGGCGAGCCCCGGCTGCTGCCACTGGGTGTTGGCGTACAGCGTCATCACCCACGGCACGGCGAGCGTCAGCAGCACCGTCAGCACCGCGAGGGCCGCCAGGAAGGCGGTCATGATCCTGTCGATGTAGGCCCTGCCCTGGTCGCGGTCGTGCAGCACGGCCCGGACGATCTGGGGCACGAGGACGTTGTTCAGGGTGCCGCCGGCCAGCAGCATGTAGAGCGAGTTCGGCACCGTCATGGCCAGCATGAAGGAGTCGGCCTGCATGGTGCCGTTGCCGAGCACGAACGCGATCATCATCGCCCGCACAAGGCCGAGAATCCGCGACACCATCGTGCCGGAGGCCATCACGGCGGTCGCGTTCAGCAGTCGCCGTCCCCCGGTCGTCTCAGCCATTGGCCGGCTCCGCACCGGCCCGGTCGGCGGTTGCCTCCGGTGCAGCGTCGGTCTCGTCGGTCCCGACGGGCTCTGCGGCCGGTGGCTCCGCGGCCAGGTCCTGCGGGACGGGCTGGGCGGGAGGGCGGCGGCGCACCTGCCGCACCCGCAGCGCGGTCGCGCCGAGCACGAC
>JAEYNS010000085.1 GCA_023412435.1 Actinomycetes bacterium
CCCGGATCCACTTCGAGGGGGCCTTCTGCCGCCACGACATCGCCGAGCGGGCCGCCGCCCCGTCCGGCCCGGCAGCACCCCCAGGAGCCCAGCGATGACCGTCCCCAACGTCCTTGCCACCCGGTACGCCTCGGAGCAGATGCGCCGGATCTGGTCGCCGGAGCAGAAGATCGTCGCCGAGCGGCGGCTCTGGCTGGCCGTGCTGACGGCCCAGCGCGACCTCGGCGTCGACTTCGGCGGCGACGACCCGGACGCGGTGATCGCCGCCTACGAGGCGGTCGTCGAGCAGGTGGACCTCGACTCGATCAACGCCCGCGAGCGGGTCACCCGGCACGACGTGAAGGCACGGATCGAGGAGTTCTGCGCGCTCGCCGGCTACGAGCACATCCACAAGGGGATGACCTCCCGCGACCTCACCGAGAACGTGGAGCAGCAGCAGGTACTGGCCTCGCTCACGCTGGTGCGCGAGCGGATCGTCACGGTGCTGACGCACCTCGCCCGGCTGGCGGTGGAGTACCGCGATCTACCCATGGCCGGACGGTCCCACAACGTCCCCGGTCAGGTCACCACCCTCGGCAAGCGCTTCGCCACCGCGGCCGACGAGGTGCTCATCGCCTTCGAGCGGATCGACTCGCTGATCGCCCGCTACCCGCTGCGCGGCATCAAGGGGCCGATGGGCACCGCCCAGGACATGCTCGACCTGCTGGGTGGCGATGCCGCCAGGCTCGCCGAACTGGAGCAGCGGGTCGCCACCCACCTCGGGTTCGCGCGGGTGCTGACGGCGACCGGCCAGATCTACCCGCGCTCGCTCGACCACGACGTGCTGTCAGCCTTCGTGCAGGTGGCCGCGGGGCCGTCCAGCCTCGCCCACACGATCCGGCTGATGGCGGGGCAGGAACTGGTCACCGAGGGGTTCGCCGCGGGCCAGGTCGGCTCGTCCGCCATGCCGCACAAGATGAACACCCGTTCCTGCGAGCGGGTGAACGGTCTGGCGGTGGTGCTGCGCGGGTACGCGTCCATGGGCGCCGAACTCGCCGGGGCGCAGTGGAACGAGGGCGACGTCTTCGAGTCGGTGGTGCGCCGGGTGGCGCTGCCGGACGCCTGCTACGCCCTCGACGGCCTGTTCGAGACCTTCCTGACGGTGCTGGCCGAGTTCGGTGCCTTCCCCGCGGTCGTGGAGGCCGAGCTGCAGCGCTACCTGCCGTTCCTGTCCACCACCAAGGTGCTGATGGCGGCGGTGCGCAACGGCGTCGGACGCGAGGCCGCGCACGAGGCGATCAAGGAGCACGCCGTGACGGTCGCGCTGGCGCTGCGCGAGGGCGCCTCCGGCAACTACCTGTTCGAGCGGCTGGCCGCCGACCCGCGGTTGGGCCTCGACCTCGAGCAGGTGCGGGCCGCCGTCCGCGACCCCCTGGAGCTGACCGGCTCGGCCCGTGACCAGGTCGACCGGCTCGCCGCCCGGGTCGCCGAGCTCGCCGCCGCCCACCCCGAGGCCGCCGCCTACACCCCCGGCGCAGTCCTGTAGCCAACTTCTGCCAAATAGGCACGCTGGCTGCCCGATCCTCCGGCCAGCGCCGGTATGAGGCAGAAGTTGGCGGGGCGTCCGGCGTCCACCCCGCGCCACCGCCTGCACCCTCGGGGCCGTCCCGTGCCAACTTCTGCCAGATAGGCAGGCTGGCTGCCCGATCCTCCGGCCAGCGCCGGTACGAGGCAGAAGTTGGCGGGAGGCGCGGCTAGTCTGACGCCGTGCTCGACCTGCCCCTGCTCCACGCCGGCAAGGTCCGGCGGCTCTACGACGCCGGCCCCGGACGGATCCTGCTGGTCGCTACCGATGACATCTCGGCCTTCGACCACGTGCTGGCGACGCCGATCCCGGACAAGGGCAAGGTGCTCACCCAGCTGTCGCTGTGGTGGTTCGACCAACTCGCCGACCTGGCCCCGAACCATGTGCTCTCCGCACGGGTGCCGCCCGAGGTCGCCGCACGCGCCGTCTACGTCGAGCCGCTCGCGATGATCCCCGTCGAGTGCGTGGCGCGCGGCTACCTCACCGGCTCGGGCTGGAAGGAGTACCGCGTCTCCGGCTCCGTGACAGGCATCCCGCTGCCCGCCGGGCTCGAGGACGGCTCCCGGCTGCCGGAGCCGATCTTCACCCCCGCGGTCAAGGCCCCCCTGGGGGAGCACGACGAGAACGTCGACTTCGCCACCGTCGCCGGCCTGCACGGTGAGGAGCTGGCCACCCGGCTGCGCGAGACGACGCTGGCCCTCTACACCCGCGCGGAACTGCTGGCGCGCGAACGCGGCATCATCCTCGCCGACACGAAGTTCGAGTTCGGCCTGCGCGCCGACGGCACCCTCGTGCTCGCCGACGAGGTGCTGACCCCCGACTCCTCCCGGTTCTGGGACGCCGGGGGCTGGGAACCGGGGCGCTCACTGCCGAGCTTCGACAAGCAGTACGTGCGGGACTGGCTGATGCTGGACTCGGGCTGGGACCCGGCCGGCGCCGACCCCCCACCACCGCTGCCACAGCAGGTGGGGGACGCCACCCGCCGGCGCTACCTCGAGGCCTACCGCAGACTGGTCGGCGAACCCCTGGTGGTCTAGCCCCGGGGTCCACCCGGGGTTCACGGTTTTCTCAGGATAAGTTCCCTCCGGCAGTCGCTCTTGTGTATCCTCCTGAGCGAAAGCTGAGATTCAGCTTAGAACTGAACCCCCACGGAGTCCCCCCGATGCCCCCCTTCCGCCGTGTGCTGGCCAGCCTCTCCACCCTGCTCTCCACTGTCCTCATGCTCGGCCTGGCCGCCGTCCCCGCCCAGGGCGCACCCGCCCCCGAACAGCTCCCGACCGTCGCCAGCGTTCCCACGGCGCTCCCCGAGGCTCAGCCGCTGCGCGTCGCAAGCTTCAACGTCCGCTGCGCCAACTGCTCGATCAACAGCAGGGTGAACAAGCGCGAGAAGAAGTGGGAGACCCGCCGGACCAAGGTGATCGCCCAGATCAAGGCCGAGAAGGTGGACGTGCTCGGCGTCCAGGAGGCGTCCCCCGGCCTGCTGAAGGGCAAGAAGATCTCGCAGTTCGAAGATCTGGCGAACCGGCTCGGCGCCCCCTACGCGCTGACCAACACCAAGCGCTACGGCTGCGAGAAGAGCACCAGCTACAAGAACTGCAAGAAGGTCGACAACGGCGCCAGCGCCGACGTCCGGATCATCTACCGGACCGACCGGCTGACCCTCATCGACCAGGGCTCCAAGCAGCTCGACAAGGAGAAGGCCACCTCCGGGCCGCGGTTCGTGGCCTGGGCGATCTTCGAGGACAAGACCGACGGGCGCCGGTTCTTCTTCGCCAACGCCCACACCGAGCCGGGACAGAGCAAGGCCAAGCGGGCGCTGCGCAAGAAGCAGGCCGCGATCATCGTCGACACGATCAAGGCCAACAACCCCGACGACCTGCCGATCGTGGTGGCCGGTGACTTCTCGGCCACCAAGCTGTCCAAGGATCACCCGGCCTACAAGGTCATCATCGGCTCCGGCCTGGTCATCGATCCGCTCGGCAACACCTACAAGAAGAAGTCGACCAGCGGTGCCGTCGCCGAGAAGCTGACCAACGTGAAGTACTTCACGCTGAACGACTTCAAGACCAAGCCGACCAAGTACTCCGGCTACGCCCTGGGCGCGCACATGGACCACATCTTCACCTCGAAGGGGATCCGGGTGCTCGAGTACAAGGTGGTGCTGAGCCTGAAGAAGAACGGGAAGTTCTCCGGCACCATCCCGTCCGACCACAACATGGTGCGGGCGACCATTCAGCTGCCCTGATCGTGCCGACCGGCGGACGTGGGCGTCCCACGGCCGCCGGTGGCAGGTTGGCTAGACTCCGGGCATGCCACGAGTGATCGTCGACGTGATGCCGAAGCCGGAGATTCTCGATCCGCAGGGCAAGGCGGTGACCGGGGCGTTGGCCCGGCTCGGCTACGCCGGCCTGTCGGTCCGGCAGGGCAAGAGGTTCGAGATCGAGGTGGACGGGGAGCTGTCCGAGGAGCGACTGGAGCAGATCCGGCACGCCGCCCAGACCCTGCTGGCCAACACCGTGATCGAATCCTTCGACGTCCGGGTCGATTCGTGACCGCACGGATCGGTGTCGTCACCTTTCCCGGCACCCTCGACGATGTGGACGCGGCCCGCGCCGTCCGGTTGAGCGGTGCCGAGCCGATCGCGTTGTGGCACGCCAGCGACGACCTGCAGGGCGTCGACGCGGTCATCCTGCCGGGCGGCTTCTCCTACGGCGACTACCTGCGCTGCGGCGCGATCGCCCGCTTCTCGCCGGTGATGGACGAGGTGATCCGGCGGGCCGGCGACGGGCTGCCCGTGCTCGGCATCTGCAACGGCTTCCAGGTGCTGTGCGAGGCGCACCTGCTACCGGGCGCGCTGATCCGCAACGACCGGCGGACCTTCGTCTGCCGCGACCAGCGGCTGCGGGTGGAGTCGCGCGACACGGTCTGGACCTGCGAGTTCACCGATGGCCAGGAGATAGTGATCGCCTGAAGAACGGGGAGGGCAATTACCAGGCGGACGCCGAGACCATCGCCCGGCTCGAGGGCGAGAACCGGGTGAGCTTCCGCTACCTGGAGGGGAACCCGAACGGCTCGGTGAACGACATCGCCGGCATCACCAATCAGCGGGGCAACGTGGTCGGACTGATGCCGCACCCCGAACACAACGTCGAACCCCTCGCCGGCGCCTCGACCGACGGCCTCGGGGTGTTCCGCAGCGTGCAGAGCTTCCTGGCTGCCGCCGTCGGGTGAGCTGCGACGCGGATCAGCGTCCGCAGCGGTCCGGGTCCCGCCACGGCCACGCCTGCGTGAGCCAGGCCGCGACCGCGTCCGCCAGCGGGGTGTCGAGGCTGGCGCGGTCGGCCCGCACCCAGGACTGCACGATGACGTCTCCGTGGCCTTCGGGCGGATACAGGTAGACGCACCCGATCACGTCGGAGCCGGCCGGGTCCAGCACCGTGAACGTGAAGCCCGTGCGGGCGGCGAAGTCGGCGGCGTGACGGGTCAGGTCGTCGAGGTTCTCCGCCAGCGACATGCCACCGGTCGGCGGCCAGTCGCCGTCGGGGTAGCCGGGGGTTGCCCGGATGTGCTCGATGCTGGACGTCCAGGCGGCGTGGTCGGACTCATTGTGCTGGGGCCCGAGCGGCTCCAGCACGAACTGGTCGGTGACGAGCGAGGTCGGTGGCTCGAAGTCGGCGGGCACGAACGGCTCAGGACGCATGGCGTCGACTGTAGCGAGGCGGTGGGTAGGTTGGGCGGGTGGTCGACGTCCCGGCAGCCCTGCGAGCCCGCAACGCCGGGCGGCCATCCTGGGACTACTGGCTGGCTCGCGCACCACGGCTGGCCGACGAACTGATCGAGGAGTGGCGACTGCGGGCGACCGGCGCGACGATGGCGGGCGAGTGCGCGATGGTGGTGCCGGTTGCCACCGAGGACGACCATGACGCGGTCCTGAAG
>JAEYNS010000305.1 GCA_023412435.1 Actinomycetes bacterium
TCACCGCTGCGTCGGCGCCCAGGGCCCGCACCCGCAGGACGTGCCGCACCGCCGCCGCCAGCGCGGCGAGGACGAGCGGCGCCGCCCAGACCCAGACGGCGAACCGTCCGCCCAGCCGGCCGAGCGCCATCGCGGCCCCGGCCAGCCCCTCCAGCAGTTCGATGACCACGGTCTCGGTGGCGGTGAAGGACGACTTGGCGTAGGCCCTGGCGTACGCAACGCTGGCGGCCGGCTGCTCGCCGTTGGGGTTATAGGCCAGCGCGGGCTGCCGGCCCGACAGCCAGGCGGTGGCGACCCACTGGATCACCTCGAGCAGGATGAGCGCGAGGCTGACGGCGGCCACCCCGACCGCCGCGGTCCCGCGGCCGGTGACCGCGAGCAGGCCGAGCAGCAGCACGGCGCGGATCGCCAGGCGGGTGTGGGCGGCCACGCCGAGCCGGCGCAGCAGCAGGGTCTCGCGGACGTAGGTACGGCCGGCCACCCAGTCGAAGAGGCCCGCGACGATGAACAGCACCAGACCGGGCACCACCCAGCCGACCAGGATGCAGGCCGCCATCCCCGCCCAGAGCAGACCGGTCACCGGCAGGTAGGCGCGGGCGGCGAGGGTGTTGGCCCACGCCAGCCACGGCACGGTGCCGGGGGTGCCGAGTACGGCGCGGGCGAACTCGAAGGAGTTGCCCATCCGGACCGCCTGGGCCGCGTTCGCCGCCTGGGGAGTCGCCTGGTCATCCACCTCGGTGGGGGACTGGACGTCTTCCTCGTCGCTCATCGACATCCTCTCTCGCGCCCGGACGGGGCGACGTGCACGCAGGCCGGCGACTCAGCGCCGTGACTCCTCGTAGGCGGTCACTACCTCTTCGGTCGGGCCGTCCATGACCAGTTCGCCCTTGTTCAGCCACAGCACCCGGTTGCAGGTGCTGCGCACCGAGCCCATGCTGTGCGAGACGAGGAAGACGGTGCCCGCGTTGTCGCGAATGCCCCGGATCCGCTCCTCGCTGCGGGCCCGGAACCGGCGGTCGCCGACCGCCAGCGCCTCGTCCACGATCAGGATCTCGTGCTGGCGCACCGTGGCGATCGAGAACTTCAGCCGGGCCTGCATGCCCGAGGAGTACGTCCGCATCGGCAGGTCGATGAAGTCCTGCAGTTCGGCGTACTCCACGATCTGGTCGCGCATCCCCTCGACCTCCTTGCGGGAGAAGCCCATCGCAAGGCCGCCCAGGCGGATGTTGCGGTCGCCCGAGAGGTCGCCGATCAGCGCGGCACCGACGCCGAGCATGTTGGGCCGGGAGGAGGCGTAGACAGCGCCGGATTCCGGCGGGGTGAGGCCGGTGATGGCCCGCATCAGGGTGGATTTGCCCGAGCCGTTGGAGCCGATCACGCCGATCGACTCGTTCTCGTAGGCGACGAACGAGACCCCCTTGAGGGCGTGCACCACGCGCACCCCCCGCTTGGCCGTGGTCAGCAGCCCAGCCTGGCCGCCCTTGACCGCCTTCCCCGAGGCGTAGACCCGGTACTTCACGTGCAGGTCGTCGACGATCACCACCGGACGCCGCTGCTCCGGGGCGGGAGTGGTGTCGGGGCTCACTGGTTCAGTCACGGCCATACCGCTCCTCGGCCGCCCAGAAGAAGAACAGCCCGATGACGAAGGTCGCCACTGCCCAGATCGAGAAGTACACCCAGTACAGCTCGTTGATCACCTGGGTGCCCATCAGGGCGCCGCGGGCCAGCTGCAGCACCTGGTAGACGGGGTGGAAGTCGAAGAGGGTCAAGAGCCAGGGCGAGCCCTCGAACAGCCTGGTGACGTTGAACAGCACCCCGGAGGTGTAGAACAGGATCCGCGCGATGTAGGGCAGCAGCTGCGTCAGGTCGCGGACGTGGACCGTCAACCGCGCCGCGATCATCGCCACGCCGGCGTTGAAGAGCGTGAACAGGGCCAGCAGCGGGATCATCAGCAACCAGTCCCAGGTCGGCCAGTGCCCCATGAACGGCAGCACGACGACCAGGAGTCCCAGCGACGGGAGCAGGGACAGGAACTGCTCGATCACCTCCGCCAGCGGCAGCGTCAGCCGGGGGAAGGCCAGTGACTGCACCAGGGACTGGTTCCCCGTGATCGACTTGGCGCCGTCGGAGAGGCTCTTGGAGAAGAACTGGAAGAGGAAGACGCCGATCACCACGTGCGCGGCGTAGTCCTCGCCGCGGTTCGTCTGCAGGACGCCGAAGATCGTGCCGTAGACGACCGCGTTCAGCGCCGGCTGGAGCACCAGCCACAGCGCCCCCAACCGGTTCTCCTCGACCGACGCCCGCAATCGGTAGCCGGCCATGGTCGTGATGAAGTCGCGGCGCGCCCAGGTCTGCTTGAGGTAGGACCTGAACGGAGGGCGGGCGCCGACGCGGTGCAGGCCGCTCTGCGCAGCCAGCTCGGCCAGACTCATGCCGTTCCGCTTCCCCTCGTCATGCTGGTCGTGCCAGCCGTTCCACCGAGCGAGTGTATCCGGGTCGCACGGCTGAGGGCACACCGGCGCCCCCGTGACGTGCCATGGGCCTGGTCAGCGCCGGTTCGCCAGGTAGTACTCGACCAGGTTGCGGGTGGACGGGTCCTGCGCGGCGAGCGCCTCGGGGTCGCCGGCCACCGCGGGCGCGATCTGCAGCGCCAGCTGCTTGCCCAGCTCGACGCCCCACTGGTCGAAGGAGTTGATCCCCCAGACCACGCCCTGGGTGAAGGTGACGTGCTCGTACAGCGCGATCAGCTGACCCACCACCGACGGGGTCAGCGCCGGCGCCATGATCGACGTGGTGGGGCGGTTGCCCTGGAACACCCGTGCCGGGACGATCTCCTCCCGTGTCCCCTCGGCGCGCACCTCGTCGGCGGTCTTGCCGAAGGCCAGCGCCTTGGTCTGGGCGAAGAAGTTGGCCAGGAAGAGTTCGTGGACGTCGGCGTCGCCGTCCTTCAGCGGATGCGCAGGGGTGGCGACGGCGATGAAGTCGGCGGGGATCACCTGCGTGCCCTGGTGGATCAGCTGGTAGAAGGCGTGCTGGCCGTTGGTGCCCGGCTCGCCCCAGAACACCTCGCCGGTCTCGGTGGTGACCGGGGACCCGTCGGTTCGCACCCCCTTGCCGTTGGACTCCATGGTCAGTTGCTGCAGGTAGGCCGCGAACCGGTGCAGGTACTGCGCGTACGGCAGGACGGCGTGGGAGCCGGCCTTGAAGAAGTTCACGTACCACACGTTGAGCAGGCCCATCAGCGCCGGCACGTTCCGCTCCAGCGGCGTCGTCGCGAAGTGGCGGTCGATGGCGTGGAAGCCGGCCAGGAAGTCGGCGAAGACCTCGGGGCCGAAGGCCACCGCGAGGCTGGTGCCCACCGCGGAGTCGACCGAGTACCTGCCGCCCACCCAGTCCCAGAAGCCGAAGGCGTTGGCCGGATCGATGCCGAAGTCGGCGACCTTGTCGAGAGCAGTGGAGACCGCCACGAAGTGCCGCGAGATCGCGGTGCGGGCGGCGTCCGGGGTGTCGTCGATGGCGCCGTGGCCGACCAGCCGGGCCAGCAGCCAGTCGCGGGCCAGCCGGGCGTTGGTGAGGGTCTCGAGAGTGGTGAAGGTCTTCGACGCGACGATGAACAGCGTCGTCTCGGGGTCGAGGTCGGCGGTCTTCTCGGCCACGTCGGTGGGGTCGATGTTGGAGACGAACCGGCACGACAGGCCGCCGCCGAGGTACGGCTTCAGCGCCTCGTAGACCATCACCGGGCCGAGGTCGGAGCCGCCGATGCCGATGTTGACCACCGTCTCGATCGGGCGGCCGGTCACTCCCACCCACTCCCCCGACCTGACCCGGCGGGCGAAGGCGTAGACCGCGTCGAGCACCTCGTGCACCTCGGGGACGACGTCGGTGCCGTCGACCACCAGGGAGTCGGTGCGGGGACGGCGCAGCGCGGTGTGCAGCACGGCCCGGTCCTCGGTGACGTTGATGTGCTCACCGCCGAGCATGGCGTCGCGGCGCTGTTCCAGGCCCACCTCGCGAGCCAGGTCGACGAGCGCGGCCAGTACCTCGTCGGTGACAAGGTTCTTCGACAGGTCGACGAAGAGGTCGCCTGCGGTCAGGCTCAGCCGCTGGGCGCGGGCCGGGTCGGCCTCGAACCACCCGCGCAGGTCGGGCCGCAACTCGGCGTGCAGGGCGGTGAGGCGGGACCAGGCTGCGGTACCGGTCGGGTCGACGGGAGCGCTCATGGGGTCAGCCTAACCAGTGAACGCCCCGGGTGTATCTGGCCGGAAGGCACCGCCTCCTTGGTTGAGTCAGTACTTCGCAGGCATGGGGGGACGAACCATGAAATCGATCCAGGACCAGCAGGTGGGCACCCGGCCGGGCAGCACCGCGGGCCGCGGCGGGGGCGGAGGCGGCGGTGGCGGCACCAAGGTGTGGACCATCACCGGCCGGCTGCGCGTCCGGGAGAGCGAACTCGAGGGCTACCCGGTGGACCGACCGCTGAAGGGCATCGAGGTCAAGGTGCAGGCCTCCGACGTCACCGCCGACGGGCCGTGGTCGACCTGGGGTGCGGTACGGACCGGTTCGGACGGCAGCTTCAGCCTCTCGGAGTCGAACAACGGCAGGAGCCGGTTCTTCCGGGTGCAGGCGCGGCTGGTCTCGTCCGACCTCGTGGTGGAGGACGGGACCATGGTCGACGTCGGCAACCTCGATGTCGCCGACCGCAACTGGTACACGATCTGGAAGTCGGGCGACCAGCGCAGCGGGCCCGCCGTCGACCTCGGCACCCGGCTGGTGGCGTCCGGGCAGCCGGGTGAACTGGGCGACGTCACCTTCCGGCGGCAGGCGCTGATCTGGTACGTGCTGCGCACCACCATCGACCGGCTGACCGTCGACGACCCGTGGAACCGGCTCGGGGACCAACTCAAGGTGCTCTACCCCGCCAAGAGCGCGGTCGGTACCTCCTACGGGTCGTGGAACAAGATCTACCTCGACGAGGACCAGTCGTACTGGAGACCCGACGGCGTGCTGTTCTACTTCTGGCTGGCCTGGCAGGACTACCACACCAGCGGCAGCGGCAAGCTCGGCGAGAGCTTCCCGAGTTCGGCCTTCGCCAGCGGCTTCGCCACGTTCGCCACCTCGGCGCTGATGCACGAACTGTGGGACCACCGGCTCGAGCGTCCCGTGAACCGCCGCTACGTCGCGGCCGGGCTGTCGGTCAGCACCCTCGACGAGGTGGAGCGCGACCCACGGGTGATCTGCCACGCGCTCCACCTGCTGCGCTACGGCGGCAGGAAGGGCTGGTGGAGCCACCTGTACGGCAGCGCCCAGCACTACCCGCCGAACCGACCCGACGACGACGGGGACGGCGCACCCGACCACCCCAGCGAGGTGGGGGTGAAGGAGCGGCTGGACGGCAGGGTGGTGCCCGCCGGGCCGCACCACCTGACGTTCTGGCAGATCCTGCGCACCTTCCGGGCCGACGCCGGGCACGGCTGGCCGACCGACCTCGAACTCGGCGGCGGCGATTACGGGCTGCTGCGGTTCATCGACCGCGCGGCCGCCATCCACGGGCTCGGCGAGGACGTGCGGGAGCTCCTGCGCCGCAGCATCGACCCTCTGGCCACTGTCGAACCCTTCGAGCTGCTGCCCAAGGCCGGCTAGCAGGAACCCGGGGAGCAATGCGGCCCGCGGAGG
>JAEYNS010000306.1 GCA_023412435.1 Actinomycetes bacterium
GCCTCCGCCGGTCGGGCTGGACGCTGCCCCGCTGGTCGCTGACCGCCTGGTGGGTGCTGCTCGGGGCGGCCTGCGTGCTGGCCTACCAGGCGACCTTCTTCGCCGGGACCCGGGCGAACGGGGTCGCCGTCGCCACCGTCGCCGCGCTGGGGACGAGCCCGCTGTTCGCGGGCCTGTTCGAGTGGCTGGTGTTCCGCCGTCCGCCGCCGCTGCGCTGGGCCCTGGCCACGGGGATCGCGCTGGTGGGCCTCGTCCTGCTGGCCGGGGTGTCGGGAACGGCGACCCTCGACCCCCTCGGTCTGGCGGCGTCGCTGGCCGCCGGGGCCAGCTACGCCGGCTACACGGTGGCGAGCCGGGTGGTGCTGGCCCGCGGCTGGGACGCCACCGCCACCGTCTGCGGGATGCTCGGGACCGGGGCGGTGCTGGCTGCCCTGGTGCTGCCTGCCACCCCCACGGGCTGGCTCGCGACCTCGTCAGGGCTGGGGGTCGTGCTGTGGCTGGGACTGGTCACCGTCGTCGTCACCTACCTGCTGCTGGGCCAGGGCCTGCGCCACCTGCCGGCAGCGACCGCGACCACGCTGACCTTGGCCGAGCCGGCGACCGCCGCCCTGCTGGGCGTCGCGGTGCTCGACGAGCAGTTGACCATCTGGCAGGTGGCAGGAGTCTTCGCGATCATCGCCGGGGTGGCGCTGACCGCTACCCGTCGACGGTGATGTGGCTGCCCGGCAGCGACGGCTCCAGCGCGGGGAAGACCCAGGTGAACAAGACGGCCACCACGACGACCACCAGCAGCCCGGCGAGCACAGCCTTGACCGCCACGGGTCCCGGCAGCAGCCGCCAGATCAGACCGTAGAAGGACATCAGGCCGTCACCTCCAGCACCTCGGCCGGCAGCCCGTCCGCCCGGTTCAGAATCTGGTCGAGCCGGGCGTGGGTGACCCACCGCTGCCGGGAACTGAACTGGGGGTGGCAACTCGTCATCGTCAGCACTGCCTCCGTGGGCGCCCGACCCGGTTCCCCCGGCACGGGCAGCACAACCTCCACCTGGGTCGGCAGCACGATCCGTTGGGCGTAGACCCGGTAGACGACGAACTCGTCCGCGGTCTCCACGATGATCCGGTCCCCCGTCCGCAGCTCGGCGATGCGGCTGAACGGCTTGCCGTAGGTGGTGCGGTGGCCGGCCATCGCGAAGTTGCCGACCTCACCGGGCAGCACCGTCTCGGGGTAGTGGCCGATCCCCTTCTGCAGCGTCCCCCTGTCAGTTCCCTCGTACAGCGGACGCGCATAGTCCGCGCCGAACCGCGGGATCCGCACGATGGCGAAGGCATCGCCCAGTCCCCCCGGCGATTGGCCCTCCGACCGGGGCTCCCCGAGGGAGAATCCCCCCTGGAGGTTCGCAACCACCCCGGCCTGCTGCTGGTCGGCCACCACGTCGGTCCAGACCAGCTGCCAGCCCACGAACAGCCCGAGCACCACGCCGAGGGTCACCAGGAGTTCGCCGAACAGGCCTACCGCGCCGCGCAGGTACCACCCGGCGGTGCGGCCGGGACGGCGGCGGTCTGGCATTCGATGGGCTCCGGGCTCGATGGGCTCCCCCAGCGTAGTGGCGAGGGACCAGGTGCCCCGCGGCGCACAGCGTTCTCACAGGGACCTCCTAGCTTGCGCCGTCCCGCTGGTGGAACAGTGGGGGTATGCCGATCCGGACCCGTAACGGACAGGAGCCGCTCACCCGCCCCGACGGCAGCCCCATCCGGGTGCTGACCGTCGACGACGAGCGCAGCCTGACCGAACTGCTCAGCATGGCCCTGCGCTACGAGGGCTGGGAGGTCTCGACCGCCGCCTCGGGGCTGCAGGCGGTGAAGGTGGCCCGCGAGACCCGTCCGGACGCCATCGTGCTCGACATGATGCTGCCCGACTTCGACGGCCTCGAGGTGATGCGGCGGATCCGCGCCGAGCAGCCCGACGTCCCGGTCATCTTCCTCACCGCCAGGGACGCGCTCGAGGACCGGATCGGCGGGCTCACCGCCGGCGGCGACGACTACGTCACCAAGCCGTTCAGTCTCGAGGAGTTGGTCGCCCGGCTGCGCAGCCTGCTGCGGCGTTCCGGGGCCACCACCTCGCGTGAGGAGTCCCGGCTGGTGGTCGGCGATCTCGTTCTGGACGAGGACTCCCACGAGGTCTTCCGTGGCGGTGACGAGATCTCGCTGACCGCCACCGAGTTCGAACTGCTGCGGTACCTGATGCGCAACCCGCGCCGGGTGCTGTCGAAGGCGCAGATCCTCGACCGGGTCTGGAACTACGACTTCGGCGGCCAGGCCAACGTCGTCGAGTTGTACATCTCCTACCTGCGCAAGAAGATCGACGCCGGCAGGGCGCCGATGATCCACACCATGCGGGGTGCCGGCTACGTCCTCAAGCCGGCGGCGGAATGACCCTCCCCGAGCCGGTGCCCGCCCCCCGTCCGCTCGGGCCCGGGACGCTGGGCCGGCGCCTCGTGCTCAGCACCACCGCCCTGGTCGCCGCGGTGACGATCGTGCTCAGCCTGTTCACGATGGTGGCGAGCTTCCAGATCCTCCGCTCGGAGGTGGACGGCAGGTTGCAGGCGGCACTGGCCGCCCGCCCTCTCGATCGCGGCGGCGGAAGGCCCGGCGACCCCGAGGGGTTCGGGCTGATCCGGGTCGAGCAGGGCCGCACCGGGGGCTTCATCGCCCAGGGCCCGGACGGGCTCACCAGGGAAGTGGTGGACCAACTGCTGGCCGTGGAGCCCGATGGCGGGGGCCGGACGATCGGGCTCAAGGGCCTCGGGCTCTACCGGGTGATGGTGGTGCAGCGGATGGACCGCATCAGCGTGGCGGCCCTCCCCTTCCGCGAGGTCTCCAGCCCGCTCACCCGGCAGGCGGGGATGGCAGGGCTCCTCACCCTCGGCGCCATCGCGCTGTCCTACGGCCTCGCGCGGGCCATCGTGGAGCGCAGCCTGCGTCCGCTGAACCGGCTGGCCGGGACGGCCGCCCAGGTGGCGGCCCTCCCGCTGGCCTCCGGCGAGGGGCACCTGCCGGTCCGGGTGCCACCGCAGGACACCGATCCGCGCAGCGAGGTGGGTCGCGTGGGGGTGGCCTTCAACAGGATGCTCGACCATGTCGAGAGCGCGCTGGCCGCGCGCCACCGCAGCGAGATGAAGGTGCGCCAGTTCGTCGCGGACGCCTCGCACGAGCTGCGGAATCCGCTCGCGGCGATCCGCGGCTACGCGGAGTTGACCCGGCGGGGCGACGACGAACTGCCTGCCGATACCGGCCACGCGCTGTCGCGCATCGAGTCGGAATCGGACCGGATGTCGGCGCTGGTCGAGGACCTCCTGCTGTTGGCAAGGCTGGATGCCGAACCAACGCTGGCGGTGCAGCCGACCGACGTCACCGAGATCGTGCTGAATGCGGTGGACGACGCCAGGGCGGCGGGCGCAGGGCACAGCTGGGGACTCGACCTGCCGGAGGAGGCGGTGCTGGCGATGGCCGACCCGCATCGGCTCCACCAGGTGGTGGCGAACCTGCTCGCCAACGCGCGGGTTCACACCCCGGCGGGGACGCGGGTGGTGGCGGCACTGCGCCGCGAGGGCGACGAGGTGGTGATCCGGGTCACCGACGACGGTCCAGGGGTGCCCGAGGAGGTCCGCGACCGGGTGTTCGAGCGGTTCACCAGGGCGGAGGCGAGCCGGGTGCGACACGCAGGGGGCTCCAGCACGGGGCTGGGCCTGGCCATCGTGGCGGCCGTGGTCAGGGCCCTGGGAGGCAGCGTCGGTGTGGACAGCGAGCCGGGAGCCACGACGTTCACGGTGCGGCTCCCGGCCGCCTGAGAGGGCTACCGCCGGGTGGCGGTGACGAGCAGGTACTCCCAGTCGAAGCCGCTGCCGACGCCGAACCGCTCGGCGAGGGCCAGCAGGTCGCGGTCGAGGGTGGCTGTCGCACGGGGGTCCTCGGCGATGCCGCGGTAGACCGCGATCGTCGGGCCGTAGTAGAGCTTGAAGAAGTCGAGGAACTCGCCTGCGGTGGCGAACCGGTCGACCCGCAGCTGCCGGCGCTCGGCCCGCAGCCCCGCGACCCGGTCGCCGAGCAGCCCGACGACATGGTCGACGACCCCCCACAGCGGCCCGGGCTGAGCTCCGGGCGGGGGCGGGGGCGCGTACCGCTTCATGGTGGCGAAGACCTGTCCGATGAAGCCGTCCGGCGTCCAGTTGACCAGACCGATCCGGCCGCCGGGGCGGGTGACCCGCACCAGCTCGTCGGCCACCGGCTGGTGGAACGGCGCGAACATCACCCCGACCGTTGACATGGTGACGTCGAAGCCCGCGTCCCCGAAGGGCAGCACCTCGGCGTCGGCCTGGCGCCAGTTGAGTTCGAGCCCTTCGCTGTGGGCGCGATGCTGGCCGACCGCCAGCAGTTCGGGGGTCAGGTCGGTGGCCACCACCCGCGCGCCGCGACGGGCGGCCGGCAGGCTGGCGTTGCCCGACCCTGCAGCCACGTCGAGCACCAGTTCGGGGGCGGTGATGGCGAGCGCGTCGACGATCACGTCGCCGAGCTGGGCGACCACCTCGGTGGCCACCTTGTCGTAGTCACCCAGCGCCCACATCGCCCGGTGCTTCGCCTTGACCGGATCGAGCTGGACGGGGGTGCTGATCAATGTGTCTGTCATGTGGGCAAGCCTCGCCCGGAAGACACCGCCACCGGATCGGCGCCAGCACCCATTCCTCGGCGGACAGCGGTGGCACGCGATGGCGGCCGACCGCCAAGGGCCCGGGCCGGCGGTCTCAGGCAGACAGCAGGCGGGCCACCGCGGCGGCCCGGGCCGAGCGGCCCTGCACCCCGAGCTTGGTGTAGGCGTTCTGGAAGTGCCGTTCCACGGTGCGCAGCGAGACGACGAGCTGGGCGGCGATCTCCTCGTTCGACAACCCGCGCGCTGCCAGTCGCAGCACCTCGAGCTCGCGGGCGGACAGGTCGTCGGGCAGCGCCGCGGCAGGGTCGTTGCCGGCCAGCTCGCGATCCGGGGCGAGGAAGCGCTCCAGCTCGCTGACGATCACCGGCCAGGCGGGCTCGTCCTCGAGGACTATGTGGTTGTTGCTCTCCAGCGGCACCAGCGTGGCGTTGGGGATCTCGGAGGCCAGATAGCGACCTTCCTCGAAGTCGACCATCTGGTCGCCGCGGGAATGCAGCACCAGCGTCGGCTGGGTGATCTGGGGCAGCAGGTAGGTGACGTCGGAACGTCCGTAGGCCTGCCGGGACTCGTAGGCGGTGTGCGCCGAGGCCGCTACCTTCTGCAGGTCGTCCAGCCAGCGCATCTGCTCCTCGGTCGCGTGCGGGATCATCATGGAGGTGAACACCCGGCGGAAGGTGGATTCCGGACGCCCCCAGCCCACCTTCATGATCTGGCCGAGGGTGTCCTGGTAGGCAATCCCCTCCGGCGAGGTGTCGCGCCGGCCGAGCGCGTAGCTGTCGTAGAACACGAGCCGGGAGACCCGCTCCGGGAAGCGGGTCGCATAGTCGATGGCGATCGGGCCGCCCTGCGCCATCGCCATCAGGGCGAACCTGTCGAAGCCGGCGTCGTCGGCCACCGCGGCCAGATCCCCCAGCCGGGCCTCGTGGGAGTAGTCGGCCACCTCCCAGTCGGAGAGCCCGTGACCGCGTTCGTCGAACCGGATCACGGTGGCGAACCGGCCGAGGTCACGCAGAAAGTGCCGCCAGACCGGGCTCTCCCAGTCGGTCAGCAGCTGCGATACCCAACAGGTGGAGATCAGCAGGGGTGGACCGGTGCCGTGGACGGCATAGGCGATCCGCACCCCGTCGGGGGCGCGGGTGAAGCGCACGTCCTGCGGTCCGGTGCGGCTCCGGGCGGCCACGCCCACAGGGTAGCGCCG
>JAEYNS010000155.1 GCA_023412435.1 Actinomycetes bacterium
CGTCGTGGTGCGGGACATGGCGGTTTCTTCCTTTCGTGGCTGGGTCATTTCAGACCCGTGTTGGCAACGCCCTGGATGACGTACTTCTGGGCGAAGAGGTAGATGGCGAGCATCGGGAGGATCGAGATGACCGAGCCGGCCATCATCACGTCCCAGTCGGTGGTGTACTGCCCCTGCAGCCCGGCCAGCGCCAGCGGCAGGGTCTTCATCTCGGCGGACCGCAGGATCACCAGCGGCCACAGGAAGGCGTTCCAGCTGCTCATGAACGCGAAGACGGTGAGGGTGGCCAGCGCGGGCCCGATCAGGGGGAGGATCACCTGGCCGAAGATCCGGAAGTGCCCGGCGCCGTCGATCCGGGCTGCCTCGTCCAGTTCCCGCGGCAGCGCGTTCATCGCCTGGCGGAGCAGGAAGACACCGAAGGCGCTGGCCATCCCCGGCAGCAGCACACCGAGGTAGCTGTCGATCAGGCCGAGGTCGCGCATCTGGACGAAAAGCGGCACCATCAGCACCTGCATCGGGATCATCATGGTGGCCAGGTAGGCGGCGAAGACGACGCCCCGTCCGGGGAACGGCATCCGGGAGAACACGTAGGCGGCCATCGCGCTGGTGATCAGCTGCAGCACCGTGGTGCCGACGGCCAGCAGCAGCGAGTTGCCGATCACCCGGGCGAACGGGGTGCGCTCGAAGAGTTCGAGGTACGCCGACCAGGACGGGTTGTCGGGGATCAGTTGCGGGGTGGCGGTGAGGCCTGCGCCGCTGGAGAGCTAGGTGGTGAAGGGCCACAGGAACGGGAAGAACATCACCACCGCTCCGAGCAGCACGAGGGTGGTCACGACGATGGCGGCGGGCCTACGCATAGTTCACCCACCGGCGCTGACCGACCATCTGGACGATGGTGACGGCGAGGACGAGCAGGAAGAGCAGCCAGGACAGGGCGGAGGCCATCCCGGCCTGGCCGTAGCGGAAGGTGAGGTCGTAGACCTGCTGCACGACGACGGTGGACGCGCCGGCGGGACCGCCGCCGGTCATCGCGTAGACCTGGTCGAAGACCTGGAAGCCGTTGATGAGCGAGATCACCACGACGAAGAAGGTGGTCGGCGACAGCATCGGCAAGGTGACGTGCCGCAGCCGCGCCCACCAGCCGGCGCCGTCCACCCGGGCGGCCTCGTACAGCTCCTGCGGGATCGCCTGCAGCCCTGCGAGCAGGATGATCATCACGAAGCCGAGGTCCTTCCAGGCCGAGGCCAGGATGATGGACGGCATCGCCCAGGCCGGGTCTGTCCACCAGCCCGGGCCGTCAATGCCGGCCAGGCCGAGCAGGTAGTTCACGATCCCGACCGACGGGTTGAGCAGCCAGCGCCAGATCAGCGCGACGACGATCCAGCTGGTGACCACGGGCAGGAAGTAGACGCCGCGAAGGAGGTTGCGCAGCGGGATCGCCGCGTTCAGGGCGAGCGCGATGGCCAGGCCGCCGACGTAGACCAGCGGCAGGTAGCCGACGATGTAGGACACGGTGTTGAGGAAGGCCCGCTGGGTCTCACCGTCCTGTACCAGGTGGGCGTAGTTGTCCAGCCCGACCCACTTCATCGCCGACAACAGGTTCCACTGGTGGAACGACGTCCACAGCGCCCTGACCATGGGGACGAAGGTGAACAGCACCAGCGGGACGGCGCTGGGCGCCAGAAAGGCCAGCACGGTGAGCGCGTAGCGCAGTCTCACCCCGCGCCGCCGCGCCGCGGCCCGTCCGTTCGCGGCGGCGGCGACGCGCGCGGGTCGGGTAGGAGACGTCACGGTCACGTGGCGTCCTTGATCGGCTGGACGGCGGCCAGCCGGGCGCGGACCTGCTCGCCCTGCTCGCCCGAGACTCCCTGGGAGTCGAAGGGGGTGGCGAGGACGAGGCTGGCCGCACCCTGGGCCCAGCGATCGTCGTGCCAGGCCTCGACGGCCACGGGGATGCCGCGCTTGCGCGGCACGACGCCCCAACGCAGGGCGGGTTCGAAGCCGAAGGACCAGTGCCGCCACGCGCCCACGCCCTCGCCGCTGACGATCACGACCTCGGGGTCGAGCGCGTTGACCAGCCCGGCCAGGGCGCGGCCGAGCAGGTGGCCCGCGGTGCGGTAGATCTCCTGGGCGCGGTCGTCGCCGATGTCGGCCTGTGCCTGCAGGTCGTCGATGCCGGCGTCCTTGCCGATCACGCCGCGGCGCTGGGCCTCGGCGATCAGTGCCTGCTGGCCGATGATCGCCTCGAGGCAGCCCCGGGCGCCGCACTGGCACAGCGGGCCGTCCTCAAGGGTAGGGATGTGCCCGATCTCGCCGGCGCCGCCGGAGCTACCCCGGAAGACCACGCCGTCGGCGATGATCCCGCCGCCGATGCCGGTTCCGATCGTGACCACAAGCGCGTGCCCCTGGCCGCGGGCCTGTCCGTAGAGATGCTCGGCGACCGCGAGCGCGTTCACGTTGTTGTCGACCAGCACGGGCAGGTCGAGGGCGGTCCGCAGTGCCTGACCGAGCGGAACGCGGTGCCAGCCGAGCTGGGTGGAGTCGACGAGTCCGTCGCCCTGGGCGGCGACGTCGCCGGGGACGGCTACCCCGATGCCGAGCAGGCGCTGGCTCTCGGCGGCAGTGACGAAGCGGCGGACGACCTCGACCAGCGCCGGGATGGCGTCGCCGGCGGCGGCCTCGAAGGGCTCGGTGTGCGAGCGCAGGATCGTGCCGCCGATGCCGACCTCGACCAGCGTGACGTGGTCGGCGACCAGCTTCACACCGATCGCGCCGCCGGCGTCGGCGGCCAGTCCGAGGAGTTGGGCGGGACGCCCACCGAGCGACGGGGTGTGCTCGAGCTCGACGAGCAGGCCGTCGGCGAGCAATTGCCTGGTCTTCTGGGTGATCAACGCAGGAGACACCCCGAGGTAGCGCGCCAGACCGGCCCGCGACGCCGGGCCGAGGGAGCCGATGCAGGCCAGGATGGCTGACCTGGTGAAGTCGGCGCCGGCGTCGGACTGGCTCATGCTGCTCCTCTTTATTCAGACCTGAAGAAAGGGTAGGTGGCTGAAGCAGGAGCGTCAAGAGGTCCGCGACGAGATCATCGCTCGGTCGCGGACCTACTTAATGAAGTTCTGAATGATCAGGAGGACGTCACCGTCCTCCGCCGGCGCAGCAGGATCGACACCCCGGAGGCGAGGAACGCGAGCATCCCGACCAGCGCGGTCGTGCTGACCGCCGGGTGCGCCCCGTCGAAGCCGTCCCCCGAGGTGTGCTTGAGCCAGATGCCGAAGTAGGCCCAGACCAGCACGAGCCCGTAGGCGAGGTCACGATCGCGGAGCATCACGGCGGACCCGATCACAGCACCCACGGCGATGATCACCACCGCCCAGGCCGGCTCGCTGATACCGAACCGGTCCCAGCCGATGCTCACCAGCCAGACCGTGATGTTCGCGATGGTGGCGACGGTGATCCAGCCGAAGTAGACGCTGAACGGTAGCCGCAGGAACACCGCATCCCGGCCTGAGGGCCTGGCGGCGATGATCGTCCGGGTGATCGCGACCAGCAGCACCAGCATCGTGATCAGCAGCACGGTGGAGAGCCCGATCAGGTCGTAGTGCCACGAGACGATCCAGGCCGCGTTGGCCAACGACGACAGCGAGAACAGCACCCCGACGCGTTCCAGCAGGGCCACCCGAGCGGTCGCGTCACCGGCGGACTCCGCCGCGCCCGCGGGCTGGAAGAGCCCCAGCTGGTACAGCACGTGGGCGGCGAGCAGCAGATAGATCACCCCCCAGATCGCGAAGGTGAGCCCGGTCGGGGCGAAGAGGTTGGGGTAGGCGTCGGAGACCGCGCCGGTGGTGCGCCCGTTGAGGGGCAGTCCGTTGGCGAGCGCATTGAGGGTGATCATGATCAGGTAGCTCGCGACCACGAGCGCCTTGATCGCGGGCCTGGCTGTCGGTGCCTTCACGGCGGTGTTCCTTCCGGTAGGTCGGGTGTGGATCAGGTGGCGGGACGGCCGGGGTCAGCGGTGGCGGCCGGACCAGCCGGCGCCGGAGCGGGCCGGCTCAGCCGTGGGATCAGGACGGGGGTCTGCGCCTTGTACGCCTCGTAGTCGGCCTGGCCGCCCCACCTGGAGTCCGCCTTGCGCTCCAGCAGCGGGACGCCGCTGACCCGGGTCAGCAGGACGGCGACGAAGACCGGGGAGATCAGGGCCACCCACTGCCAGCCCTGCAGCACCGGCAGCGCGATGATCGCGACCCCGAGCCACAGCAGGATCTCGCCGACGTAGTTGGGGTGGCGCGACAACCCCCACAGCCCGGTGGAGATGAAGCGGCCCTTGTTGGCCGGGTCGGCGTTGAAGCGGCTCTTCTGCCGGTCGGCCACCACCTCGAGGCCGAAGCCGAGCAGCCAGAGCAGCAGGCCGGCGACGGCGAACCCGTCGAACGCCACCCGGGTCGAGGTGGTGATGGTCACCCACGCCGCCGCGGCGGTGAGCGAGACCCACAGGCCCTGGATCGTCCACACGTTGAGGAACCGGACGAAGGACGGCTTGAGGTCGTCGAACCTGTCGTCGCGGCCCGCCTTCTTGATCCGGCGGAACAGGAACGGGCCCAGTCGCAGCGCCCAGACGATCACCATCGCCCCCACCAGCAGGGCCCGGGCATCCAGGTTGGGGGTGAGCAGCAGCAGCAGGATCGTGATCGTGGTGTAGGTGAGGCTGCCGGTCAGGTCGAAGTACCGCTCGGTCTGCGCCCGAAACGACGGGAGGAACACCACCCACTGCACCAGGTACGCAGCGATGACGGCCAGCAGGAACACCGGGACGCCGCCCACCGTGGCCCCGCCCTGGCTACCGGCCACGGCGAGGAGCGCCCCCAGCAGCACCACCAGCGGCAGGGCGAGGAGGGCGTTCCGGTCGGCTGTCTTCATGTCGGGGAGTCCTTTCGATTGCGGAGTCGGTACGGGGAGGTGACCTCTGACGGCACAAGGCCTACAGGTTGTCGAGAGCCCGCTGCAGGTCGGCCGCCGTGGCGTCGCCGAGCTTGGTGAAGGTGCCTGCGAGGAACGGTTCGGCCAGTCTCAGCAGACCGCTGAAGTCGAACCGGGCGTCGTACTCGAGTTCGGTGCCACCGTTCCCCCACGGTCGCACGACGACCGTGTCGTAGGACTCGACCCCCTTCGTCCGCCCAACGATGACGAACCGGTCCTGGGCGACCGCCTCGACGGTATAGGTCAGCTCCAGCTGCCGGCCGTTGAACTCCGACACGTTCCGGTAGCGGGTGCCGACGCCGCCGTCGCCCTCGGTCCGCCTGCAGGAGACGGTCCCGGCGTCCCACTCCACGGAGTTCTCGAAGTCGAGCAGGTAGGCGAGTACCCGCTCCGGGCCTGCCGCTGCGGTGCGTACGGTGCGGTTCACGGTGATGGCCATCGGTCCTCCGGCTGCTTCGGGTCTGGGTGGCGGCGGTGCGCGCACCATCAGTATTACTCAAATCCATTTGAATATCAAACGTACTTGTGTAAGCTGGCGACGTGACTTACAGGAGGCACTCTTGACCACGCAGCAGTTCCATCCCGGCGCCTTCGCGCTGCAGTTGACGATCGACCTGTCGAACGAGGTCGAGCGCGAGCTCACCCGGCTGCTGGGCCTTCACCTGACCGACTTCCGGGCACTGTCAGCACTGTCCAGGCTCTCCACCCAGGGCCCGGTCACCGTGGGCCAGCTCGCCGACCAGCTCGGAGCGAGCCCTGCGACCACCACCGCGATCGTGAACCGGCTGGAGCACAGCGGCTACGTCGAGCGGGAACGCACCGAGCAGGACCGACGCCTGGTGCACGTCCGGGTCACCACCCCGGGCTCCCGGCGGGTGATGGCGGCGATGGCACCGCTGATGGCCGCCGTGAGCGACCACCTGTGGGCACTTCCGCGAGACGATCAGCGCACCGTCCTCGACTTCCTCGGGGTCGTCCACGAGCAGCTGCAGGCGCACATCGAGACGATGTCGGCGCAGGAGGCGTGATGGCCACCACCGATCCCGGCCTGCTCACCCACCGCAACGCCACCGACCTGCTCGCCCGCCGCACCCGGCAGGCCCCCGACCACGCCGCCTT
>JAEYNS010000200.1 GCA_023412435.1 Actinomycetes bacterium
GCCTTGTCGTGGTCGGCGACGCCGACGCCCTGCACGCACCGCTGCTCGCGGCGGGGTGGGACGTCGAGCGGCGCTGACTAGCGGTTCAGCTGCGCCAGGGCGTCGGCCAGCGCCCGGCGGGCGACGGTGATCTGACGCTGGTACTCGGCGAGGTCACCGTTGCGCAGCGCAGTGTCGGCCGCCACGAACGCGGTCTGGGCCTGTTCCAGCAGCACCTTGGCCGCCTCCGGCGGGGTGCCCGGCTCGACCGGCTCGGGATCGGTCGGCTCCACCGGGGTGCCGGGCTCGCCCGGCTCCTCCGGCTCGACAGGCTGCTCGCCGGTCTCCGCACCGGCGTCGCCCTGGAAGGCCTCGTCCAGCGCCTGCTGCAGCGGGCTGCCGATCCCGACGCTCTGGCCGAACCTGACGATCACGAAGGTGAGCGCAGGGTACGAGCCGGTGGAGGCCTGGCGCTGGGTGTAGACCGGGAGCACGTACAGCAGCCCCGCACCCATCGGCAGCGTGAGCAGGTTGCCGTAGGTGGCGGCTGCGGACCCCTGGTTCAGGTAGGGCCGCAGCACCTCCGCCACCCTGGTGTCGGTGGTCATCGCGTTGAAGGTCTGGCCGGGGCCGTCGATCTGGTGGGTGTCCGACATCCGCAGCACCCTGAGCTGGCCGTACGACGGGCTGGTCGCCTCGGCCACCACCGCCAGGTAGCTGGCGAGGTTGGAGCGGCCGCGCGGGACGAAGACGGAGGTCTGGCTGAAGATCGGCTGGTCCTCATTCGGCCACTTGATCGACAGGTAGTACGGCGGTTCCTTGGCGTCGGTAGCGCTGTTCACCGGGTCGGCGGGAACCTGCCACAGGTCCGACTGCTGGTACCAGCTGGCCGGGTTGGTCATGTGGTAGCGCCCGAGGATCTCCCGCTGCACCTTGAACAGGTCCTCCGGATAGCGCAGGTGAGCCAGCAGGTCAGGGCTGATGTCGCTCTTCGGCAGCACCGTGCCCGGGAAGGCCTTGGCGTAGCTCTGCATCACCGGGTCGGCCTCGTCCCAGGCGTACAGCGACACAGTGCCCTCGGTGGCGTCCACCACTGCCTTCACGGAGTTGCGGATGTAGTTCAGCGGTCGGTCCACCTGGAGCCCCGTGGTGCGCGACTGGGCGTCCGAGGTGGTCCGCTGCAGGCTCACCAGTGCGCTGTTCGGGTAGCTGCGACTGGTGGTGTAGCCGTCGAGGATCCACACCAGCCTGCCGTCCACCACCGCCGGGTAGGTGTTCTGGTCGAGGGTCAGCCACGGGGCCACCTGCTGCACGCGCTCCTTCGGGGTGCGCTTGTACAGCAGCTGGGAGGCCGAGTTCACCCGGTCGGACAGGATGATGTTGAGGTCGGTGAAGTGGGCGGCGTACAGCAGCCGGTTGAACATGTTGCCGATCGGGACACCGCCACTGCCGGCGTAGACGTTGTACGCCTCGCCGCCGCTCTCGCCGCCGCCGGGGGTGTCCAGCTCGATCGGCGCCTGGCCCTCCTCACGTCCGACGATCGCGAACTCCTCGCTCAGCTCGCCGAAGTAGATCCTGCCCTCGTAGTCGCCGAGCTGGCCCTGCGGCGGCAGGTCGCGCTCGATCCACTCCGGCTGCCCGCCGGACTGGCGGCGGTTGCCGTAGGCGGCGACCAGCCCGTACCCGTGGGTGTAGACGGTGTGGATGTTGTTCCAGTTCGGGTCGGGGATGCCGGCGAGGTTCATCTCACGGGCGGCGACCACGACGTCGGTCTCCACGCCGTCGAGCATGTACCTGTCGACGTCGAGCGCGGCAGGGAACGAGTAGTAGCCCCTGACCTGCTGCAGTTGCTCGAAGGTGGGTCCGACCACGGACGGGTCCACCAGACGGATGCCGGGCAGTGCGGCGGCGTCCTCCTTGAGCTGGCCGGGACGGACCTGGGTGACGGCTGCGTACTCGGTGATCTCGACCTCGTCGATCCCGAAGGCTTCCCGGGTCGCGTCGATGTGGGCCTTCATGTAGGGCCCTTCCTTGTCCGGCTCGTTGGGCCGGACCTGGAAGGACTGCACGATCGCCGGGTAGAGCAACTGCAGGATCAGCCCTGACACCAGCATGAGCACCAGACCGGTGATCGGGAGCACCCATCGGTTCAGGAAGGCGTTGAGGAAGAACAGCGCGGCGCAGATGAACGCAATCACCGCAATCACTAGCTTGGCGCCCAGCCGGGCGTTGTCGTCGGTGAAGTGCAGACCGGTGAACACGGTGCCGGGCTCGATCAGGTAGCCGTAGCGATCGATCAGGCTCTGCAGGCCGTAGACCACCAGCAGGGTGCCCGCGAGCACCGACAGGTGCCGGCTGGCCCTGGCCGGGCGCTGGCCAAGGTTCGCCTGGCGTCCCACCACCAGTCCGCCGGTGGTGAAGTGCACGGCCGCGGCGGCGATCAGCCCGAAGAACAGGGCGCTCATCAGGAAGCCCAGCAGGTCGCGCCAGATCGGCAGCTCGAAGACGAAGAAGCTGATGTCGAGGCCGAAGTAGGGGTCCGTGGCGCCGAAGGGGGTCCGGTTGAGGTAGGCCAGCACGTCCATCGAGGCTGCGGCGGCGGTCATCCCGCCGATCACCCCGAAGAAGGCCGACGGCACAAGGATCGCCAGCAACAGGTTGGAGCCGAGCAGGTCGCGGTACCGGTCGAGCACCGCACTGGGACCGGTCCGTCGATCCAGCGGACGCATCCGCCACGCCAGCCACATGTTGAACCCGACGGTCCCGGCCATCACCACGAAGAAGGCGACGAAGAGCACCACCCGGGTGACCAGTTGGGTGGTGAACACGCCGGCGAAGTCCACCGAGGCGAACCAGAGCTTCTCGGTCCACAACTCGGAGAAGACCAGGAAGGCGACGATCAGGACTCCCGCCACCACGATGGTGGGGACGAGCGGACCACGTCGGGCAGCGATCGGCACAGATTCTCCTTGTCGATCAGATAGGCGAGGCGTCAGTCCAATGTACGCGACAGCGCGAGCGTGAGGGCGGGCACGAGGTCGGCTCCGCCGAGCAGGTCGTGCTCGGTGCCGCGGATCCGGGCGACACCGTGCCGGCTCCCGTCCCGCAGCACCCCCACGACAACCCGGAGTTCGAGCCGCTCGGGATGGTCGGCGACGACGAGGGCGGCCTGCTGGGGGTCCTCGGGCAGCTCGGCCTCCACCTCGGGCGGCACGAAGGTCCGCTCGAGAGCGAGGGCGCAGCCGTGCACCGTGGCGGGCCAGCCGATCCCCGCGAGCGTGGTTGCCAGGTCCGCGCCCGCGCTGAACTCCTCCTGCTCGATGGAGGTGAACCCGTCGGACGTCGCGTGCCGCAGGTGCTCGGCGAGCCCCGGCTCGGCCGCGATGAGATCTGTCGTGCGGACCAGCGCGAAGAGCCGTGCCGGCTGGTCCCAGCCGGACCTCGCGACGTGGTGCTCGACCTCGATCAGCGCGGCGGTCAGCGCCTCGTTCACCGGCATTGCGGCACCGCCTCACCGGAGGCCGGGTCGTTGAGGTGGTCGAGGGTGGACAGGGCGTCCCCCAGGTTCTCGACCGGGACGAGTTGCAGACCGGGATGCGACTCCCGCGCGTCGACGCAGTTCGCCCTGGGCAGCAGGAAGACCTGCGCCCCGTCCCGTGCGGCGGCAGCGATCTTCTCCTGCACGCCGCCGATCGCGCCCACCCTGCCGCTGGAGTCGATCTCCCCGGTCGCCGCCACTACCCGCCCGGCCAGCAGCGGGTCGGGGGTCAGCAACTCGTAGATCGCCAGCGCGAACGGCAGTCCTGCGCTGGGCCCACCGATCGCGGGATCGATGCCGAAGCTGATGTCGGGGGCGTACTTGTACCCGACGTCGAGCAGCACCCCGACGACGGGAGTCTCGGCGTCGGTGCTGGACGGCCGGGTGGTGACCGTCTCGCTCAACGCCACACCGTCGCGCTCGAAGTCGAACTTCACCACCTTGCCGACGCCCTGCTTGGCGATCGCCTGCTTGACGTCGTCGACCCGTTCGACGTGGACATTGTCGACGGCGGTGATCAGGTCGCCGGGCTTGAGCTTCTCGTGCGCGGGCCCGGCGGCCGACACCCAGGTGACCATGGGCAGCTCAAGAACCGGCACACCTGCCACCCGCAGCGCCGCGACCACGGCTGTGCCCTGCGAGTCGTCCATCGAGCGGACGCTGGAGTCCTGGATCTCGGTGGCGTCGATCCCGGGCGGGTAGACCGCGTCGCGGGGCATCACCTCGCGGGAGGGCAGCCAGTACGAGAACAGGGCCTCGGGAAGGGTGAGCGCACTGTCCGGCCGGGTCACCGAGACGGTCGCCATCCGCACCTCGCCGCTGGGCACGAAGGTCTCGATCCCGCGGATCGCGATCGCAGGACTCGGGCCGCCCTCGCCGTCGACGTCGCCGAGCAGGTTGTAGGTGGACCCGGGACTCCAGGTCACGAAGGGCACCGGGACCATTGCGATCAGGGCAGCGAGCGCCACGAACAGCAGGGCCGCGACGGCAGCGGTCCAGGTCTGCTTGGTCACTACGTTCCCTCCACGTCGGCCCGCCCCCCGGCATGCACCCGAGCACGATACCGCCCCCAGGTGAGAAAACCCTTGGGATGCTGAGCGACAATGGGGAGGAGCGGGCAGAGGAGCGGCATGAGCGACGCGGGCAGCAACGACGACTTCGGGACCGGCGGTGACCGGCCGGAGGAGGAGGCGCTGCTGCGCTTCCTGTCCCAGTTCGGCATCACCCCGGGGCCCGACGGCAGGCTGGACATGCAGGAGCTGATGGGCAGGATGCAGTCGATGATGGCCGCCTTCACCAGCCAGCTGGCCAGTTTCGGGCCCACCGACCCCGACTCCGGCATGAACTGGCGGTTCACCAAGGACATCGCCCGCAAGCTGACCGCGGCTGCCGGACCGGATCCCACCCCGTCGCAGTCACAGCTGACCGCGATCCGGTCGGCCGCCGAGCTGGCCGACCTGTGGCTGGACGAGCAGATCGCCTTCCCGCCGATCACGCCGCGACCCGCCGCCTGGAGCCGTGCCGAGTGGGTGGAGAACACCTTCGACACCTGGCAGCAGCTGATCCGTCCGGTGGTGACCCAGCTCGGGACGACGCTCGGCGGCCTGCTCGAGGCCCAGTCGCCCGCTGACCAGGCGGCGGGCATGCTGCAGCCGATGATCAGGACGGCGGCGTCCGGGATGTTCGCCGCCCAGGTCGGCCAGTCGCTCGGCCGGCTGGCCGTCGAGGCGTTCAGCGCCGGAGACATCGGCCTTCCGCTGACGGCGCGCCCCGTGGTGGCGCTGCTCCCCACCAACATCGACCAGTTCCGCGAGGGTCTCGAGGTGTCCCAGCCCGACCTGTTGCTGTTCCTCGCGCTGCGGGAGACCGCCAGGCAGCGGCTGTTCGGCGCGGTCGGCTGGCTGGGCCCGCAGCTGCTGGCACTGGTCGAGCACTACGCCCGCGGCATCTCGATCGATCCCGCTGCCCTCGAGCAGGCGATCGAGTCCCAGCTCGGCAGCGCGATGACCGCGGAAGAGGTCGAGCAGGCGGGCCAGGCGATGGCGGGCTCGTTGTTCGTCCCCCAGGTGAGCGAGGAGCAGCGCGCCGTGCTCGGTCGGCTGGAGACCCTGCTGGCGCTGGTGGAGGGCTGGGTGGACGAGGTTGTCGATCAGGCCACCCGGCAGCGGAGGCCCGCGGCCGCGCTGCTCACGGAGATGCTGCGCCGCCGGCGCGCCGCCGGCGGTCCCGCCGAGTCCGCACTGAAGGCGCTGGTCGGCCTCGAGTTGAGGCCGCGCCGCACCAGGGACGCGGCGAACCTGTGGGCGGCCACCCGCGCCACCCGTGGGGCAGCGGCCAGGGACGCTTCCTGGGCCCATCCCGACCTGATCCCGTCCGCCGCCGAGCTGGACGATCCGCTCGGCTACGCCGAGCAGGGACACCAACCGCCGACCCCCGACGACCTGGACGCAGAACTGGCCCGCCTGCTCGACGAGGAGCGCGGCTCGTCGGAGGGCTGACTCAGCCGTCCGACCGGGCGAACTCCAGCCCCTCGAGGAAGCCGCGCGCCCTGTCGGCCTGCGGGTAGGCCGACACGAGCTCCCAGAACCGCGCCGAGTGCGTCGGCTCCACCAGGTGGACGAGTTCGTGCAGCAGCACGTAGTCGCCGACCCAGCGCGGCACCCCGCGGAGCCGGTCGGAGATCCTGATCCGTCCCTGCGTCGGGGAGCAGGAACCCCAGCGCCTGGTCTGGTTCGACGCCCACCTGACCTGGAAGGCCGGCAGCGGGTCGGGCACCCGGCCGGCCAGGTAGCGCGCGGCGAGCTCGGCGGCCCTGGCGTGCAACTCGGGGTCACCGCTGGGCACCAGCCGGCGGGTCTCCTTCGCCAGGAAGCGGTTGACAAGGGCGGGAACCAGCTCGTCGGCCTGCCGGCGGGTGAGCGCGGCGGGCACGACGGCGACCAGTCTGCCCTGTTCCCGGAACACCGTGAGGGTACGGGTCCTGCGCCGGCTGCGCCGGATCTCCACCGCTTCCTGGTTCACGCCGCGACAGCCTAGCCCTGCGCTGGGGACGCGACCGGAATGTCGGGTTGACCGCAGCCCGGCGGACCACTAGTTTCTGGCGTTAGTGAGGCCCTCCGGGCCGGGCTGCTCGCAGGGGAAGGCAAGCGGCTACGGACCGTGAGGGCCTCGCGACATCTCCGGATCGTCGCGCGCGTGCGCCCGCTGCCAATCGGGGGGGCCGTGTGTAGACTGACGCGGCAAGCATCCCCGCCGTTTCCCCGGTCAGGGGAACCACTACCACCGAGGAGAAACAGTGGCCAAGGACAGCTACAGCGGGTCGTTCTACTGTGTGAAGTGCAAGGATCACCGCGAAGCGACCGGTGATGTCACGGTGAACGAGAAGGG
>JAEYNS010000231.1 GCA_023412435.1 Actinomycetes bacterium
CCTGGGCAATGGTCGCCAGCATCCCCGCGGAGAGGGCGGTGATGGCGCGGGGACGGTTCAGGTGGAGCCGCCCCACCCCCGCCTCGACGCTGACGACTACCTCTGCCTGGCTCACCGGTTGGCCTCCTCGAGTTCGGGTTCCTGCTGCTCCTTGTGCTCCTGCGCGTGCCGCCACAGCAGGCTGAACAGCAGCGCTCCCCCGGCCAGGGCCAGCGCCACCGCGTCGTTGAACCAGGCCAGGCTGCCGGCGGCGTAGGCGAGCAGCACGGTAGTCACGGTGACCGCCCCGAAGACCACCTTCCGGTTCGGACGGGTCAGCGGCAGCAGCAGCCCGCCCCAGGTCAGGTACCAGCTGTGGAGGGCGAGCCCGCCGAAGGCGAAGGCCAGCCACGACCAGCTGAGGAAGGTCACCGGCTTGCGGCGCCCGATGCCGAGCCCGAGCCAGACGAACACCGCCGCCGTCACCCCCAGGCCGAGCCCGCGGACGGCGGTGCCGACCGCCTCGCCCGCCCCCGGCAGCCCGAACAGCCCGAACAGGGCGCTCAGCCCGGCGGCGAGCAGGCTGAACGGCGCGATGGTGACGATCCGTCCCGGCACGTCGGCGGCGTTCACCCACCCGTAGCCGAGCCCGGTCAGCGCGGTGATGCCCGCGAACGTGGCGGCGGCGATGCCGGTCGCCAGCGCCAGCCGTCCGATCGCCCGCAGGCTGTCGCGCCAGCGCAGGGTCAGCCACGGGTGCCCGATCAGCGCGACGGCGTAGGCGGCAAGGATGGCCGGCTGCTTGATGGACGCCGCCACCCCGACCGTCATCGAGGCCAGCAGGAACCGCCTGTCGGTGGCCAGCCACAGCGCCAGCACCACCAGGCCCATCATCAGCGCGTCGTTGTGCGCCCCGCCCACGAAGTCGATGATCAGCAGCGGGTTGGTGGCCGAGAACCACGCGGTCATCTGCGGGTCGGCGCCCAGCCGACGGGCCAGCCGCGGCAGCAGGTAGACGATCAGCGCGACGCCGACCAGGGCGGGGACCCGCATCCCGACCGCGGACAGGTAGGGATTGTTCTGGAACAGCGCCACGATGCCGTGGTTGATCTCGAGGCTGAGCGGCGGGTACATCGAGGTGTGGTACCGCCAGGCCCAGGCGAACTGGTCGGCGAAGGCCCCCGGGAGCACACTGATCGGGTGCTCGTACGGGCTCAGCCCGTTGCGCATCAGCCAGCCGAGCGCGGCATACCCGTAGGCGTCATGGCTGAAGATCGGAGGGGCGAACAGCAGCGGCAGGCTCCAGATCAGGCAGATCGCCCAGTGCTTGACGTGCAGGTAGAGGGTGGGCCGCATCCGGAACCACGCCTCGACCAGCAGCCCCACGCCGGCGATCACCAGTGCGGTGCCGACCACCCGCGCCGGCCACGTGTCGAGCCCGAGGGCGCGGATCGGCCCCCACCAGGGGCTGTTCTGCGGCAGGTACGCGGGGGTCAGCGAACCGAGGAAGACCAAGGTGGTGCCGAGGAACCCGCGCCGCACGGCGGGGTACCGCCAGGCCTGCGCGAGATCAGGGCCGATCGCTGCCAGGCGTCGGCGACGCTCGTCCGCCACGTAGGAGTTCCTGTCCAGTTCAAGAGGGTGCGAACAGCCTAACCGGCGGCACCGAACGCGTCCGTCCAGGTCGCGGGCTCCCCCGGGGTCCCCCGGCAGGGCTGCTACCTTGGTCGCCATGACCGCCCGGCCGACCACGTTCGCAGCCCTGTGCTGTCGCGTCGCCGTGCGCGCCCTGATGTGTCGCGCCTGCTGAAACGCGCCCGCACCCCCACACCACCACCGCCGGGCTCGTGAGGCCCGACCGGTTCCCTGCCGTCCTGGCCCTGACGAGTCCCCGCCCTTCGAGGAACCATGGCCACCACCCCCAAGCGACCGGCCCGCGCCGAGGGCCAGTGGGCCGTCGACGGCCCCGCCCCGCTGAACGCCAACGAGGAGTTCAAGGCTGCCGACAACGGGCTGCACGTCCGGCAGCGGATCGAGACGATCTACGCCCGGGAGGGGTTCGACTCGATCCCGGCCGACGACCTGCACGGCAGGATGCGCTGGTGGGGCCTGTACACCCAGCGCCGCCAGGGCATCGACGGCTCCCGCACCGCCGACCTCACCCCCGACCAGCTCTCCGACCGCTACTTCATGATGCGGGTGCGGCTGGACGGCGGTGCGGTCACCACCGGCCAGGTCCGGGAGCTCGGCGAGATCTCCAACGCGTTCGCCCGCGGCACCGCCGACATCACCGACCGGCAGAACCTGCAGTACCACTGGATCGCGATCGAGGACGTGCCCGAGATCTGGCGGCGGCTGGAGGCCGCGGGGATGCAGACCACCGAGGCCTGCGGCGACACCCCGCGGGTGATCCTCGGCTCTCCGGTCGCCGGCATCAGCGCCGACGAGATCATCGACCCCACCCCGGTGATCGACGAGATCGTCACCCGGTTCATCGGCGACGAGTCGCTGTCCAACCTGCCCCGCAAGTTCAAGTCGGCGATCACCGGCCACCCCAGCCTCGATGTCGTCCACGAGATCAACGACGTCTCCCTGGTGGGGGTGATCCACCCCGCGTTGGGCCCGGGCTACGACCTGTGGGTGGGCGGCGGCCTCTCGGTGGCCCCCCGGCTGGCGCAGCGGCTGGGCACCTTCGTGACCGCCGAACAGGCGCCGGACGTCTGGCATGCGGTGATCCGGATCTTCCGCGACTACGGCTACCGCCGGCTGCGCAACCGCGCCCGGCTCAAGTTCCTGCTCGCCGATTGGGGGCCGGAGCGGTTCCGCGAGGTGATGGAGACCGAGTACCTCGGCTACCGGTTGCCGGACGGCCCGGCGCCGACGCCGTCCACGCTGCCGGCCGACCACCTCGGCGTCCACGACCAGACCGACGGCCGCAAGTACGTCGGGCTGGCACCCACCGTCGGCCGGGTCAGCGGCGACATCCTGATCGCCCTGGCCGATGCCGCCGAGGCGGCCGGCGCCGGCCGGATCCGGTTCACCCCGCACCAGAAGCTGCTCGTGCTCGACGTGCCACCCGACGGTGTCGACCAGCTGATCGCGGACACCGCGGCCCTCGGCCTGCGCGCGACCCCCAGCCCGTTCCGCCGGGCGACCATGGCCTGCACCGGGATCGAGTACTGCAAGCTCGCCTTCGTCGACACCAAGGACACCGCGGCGCGGGTGATCGACGAACTCGAGCAACGGCTGGCCGACATCCAGCTCGACCGGCCGATCAGCCTGCACGTCAACGGCTGCCCGAACTCCTGCGCCCGGATCCAGACCGCCGACATCGGGCTCAAGGGCCAGCTGCAGAAGAACCCGGACGGCACCGAGGAGTTCGCCTTCCAGGTTCACCTGGGCGGCGGTCTCGCCTCCCTCGACCGGGACGAGGCAGGCCTCGGGCGGACCGTCCGCGGGTTGAAGGTGACGGCGGTCGACATGCCCGACTATGTCGAGCGGGTCACCCGCAACTACCTGGCCGGCCGGACGCCGGACGAGAGCTTCGCCAGCTGGGCGCACCGGGTCGATGAGGAGGCACTGCGATGACAGTTCTGGTCGGACACGGCCCCGGGCGCACCCGGTCGGCCGAGGAGCTCCGGGCGATCGCCGAACGCGCGGCCGTCGACCTGGCCGATGCCGACGCCGAGCAGGTGGCGGCCTGGGCCGCCGCCACCTTCGGCGGCACCCTGGCCGTCGCCTGCTCGATGGCCGGCGACCCCGTGCTGCCGCCCCTGGTGGCGCGCCACCTGCCGGGGGGCGACGTGCTGTTCCTGGAGACCGGCTACCACTTCCCCGAGACCCTCGGCACCCGCGACGCGCTGGCGGCGGGCATCGACGCCCGGATCATCGACGTCCGTCCGGCCCAGACCGTGGCCGAGCAGGACGCCCTCTACGGCGAGCGGCTGTACCAGCGCGACCCGGGCCTGTGCTGCCAGCTGCGCAAGGTCGACCCGATCAACGCCGAGCTGGCCAGCTACGAGGCGTGGGTGACGGGGATCCGCCGCGAGGACAACCCGTTGCGCGCGAACGCGGGCCTGGTGGAGTGGGACGACCGCCACGGCCTGGTGAAGATCAACCCGATCGCCGGCTGGAGCTTCGACGACCTGCTGGGCTACGCGGCCCGCTGGTCGGTGCCGGTGAACCTGCTGCTCACCGACGGCTACCCCTCGATCGGCTGCCAGCCGTGCACCCGGCGGGTCGTGCCGGGCGAGGACCCCCGGGCCGGCCGCTGGGCAGGGCTGGCCAAGACCGAATGCGGGTTGCACGCATGAGCGCCCTCGATCACCTCGACCTGCTCGAGGCCGAGGCGCTGCACATCATCCGCGAGGCGGTCGCCGAGCTGGAGCGGCCGGTGCTGCTGTTCAGCGGCGGCAAGGACTCGGCCGTGCTGCTGCACCTGGCCGCCAAGGCCTTCTGGCCCGGACGGGTGCCGTTCCCGCTGCTGCACGTCGACACCGGCCACAACTTCCCCGAGGTCCTGGCCTACCGCGACGCGACCGTGGAGCGGTTCGGCGTCCGGCTGATCGTCGCCCGCGTCCAGGACTACCTCGACGACGGACGGCTGCTGGAACGACCCGACGGCACCCGCAACCCGCTGCAGACCCAGCCGCTGCTGGACGCGATCGCCGAGCACCGCTTCGACGCCGTCTTCGGCGGCGGGCGGCGCGACGAGGAGAAGGCACGCGCCAAGGAGCGGGTCGTCAGCCTGCGCGACGAGTTCGGGCAGTGGGACCCGCGCAACCAGCGCCCCGAGCTGTGGAACCTGTACAACCCGCGGCACCGGCCCGGCGAGCACGTCCGGGTGTTCCCGCTGTCGAACTGGACCGAGCTGGACGTGTGGCACTACATCGCCGCCGAGGGGATCGAACTGCCCAGCCTGTACTACGCCCACGACCGCCAGGTGTTCGACCGGGCGGGGATGTGGCTGGCGGTCACCGATGTCACCCCGCCCGGCAACCGTCCGGTGCTCACCAAGACCGTGCGGTACCGCACCGTCGGGGACATGTCGTGCACCGGTGCCGTGGAATCCCTGGCGACCACCGTCGACCAGGTTCTGGTGGAGGTCGCCGCCTCGACCGTGACCGAACGCGGCGCCACCCGCGCCGACGACCGCCTCAGCGAGGCCGCCATGGAAGACCGGAAGAAGGACGGCTACTTCTGATGCCCACCCCCACCGTCACCGCCCACTCACTGCTCCGGCTGGCCACCGCCGGCTCGGTGGACGACGGCAAGTCGACCCTCGTCGGCCGGCTGCTGCACGACTCGAAGGCCGTGCTGGCCGACCAGTTGGCCGCCGTCGAGCTGGTCAGCCGGCAGCGCGGCCTGACCGGCGTCGACCTGGCGCTGCTCACCGACGGCCTGCGGGCCGAGCGCGAGCAGGGCATCACCATCGACGTCGCCTACCGCTACTTCGCCACCGCCCGGCGCAGCTTCATCCTGGCTGACTGCCCCGGCCACGTGCAGTACACCCGCAACACGGTCACGGGGTCGTCCACCGCCGACGTGCTGGTGCTGCTGGTCGACGTCCGCAAGGGGGTGCTGGAGCAGACCCGGCGCCACCTCGCCGTCGCCGCACTGCTGCGTGTCCCGCACGTCGTGGTGGCGGTGAACAAGATCGACCTGGTGGGCTTCGACGAGGGCCGCTACCTCGCGGTCGCCGCCCGGCTCGCCGAACTCGCCGCCTGGCTCGGGCTCCCCGACGTCACCACGCTGCCGGTCTCGGCGCTGGAGGGCGACAACGTGGTGGAACGCTCCGGCCGGACCCCGTGGTACGCCGGCCCCAGCCTGCTCGGGCTGCTGGAGGAGCTGGAGCTGGGCTCGGACCGGGGCCAGGCCGGCTTCCGGTTCGGGGTTCAGCTGACCCTGCGGCCGCAGTCGGCGGCGGTCGACGCCGCCTACGCCGAGTACCGCGGCTATGCCGGACTGGTCTCGGCGGGCGAGGTCGCCGTCGGCGACGAGGTAGTGGTGCTCCCCGAGGGGGTGCGCACCCGGGTGGCAGGCATCGACCTGGCCGGGCGCCACCTGGACCGCGCGGTGGCCGGCCAGTCGGTGGTGCTGCGGCTGGCCGACGAGGTCGACCTGGCCCGGGGGGCGCTGATCAGCTCGGTCGCGGACGCGCCGCAGCCCACCGTCGACATCGACGGGACGCTGTGCTGGCTGGACGAGCGTCCGCTGCGGCTGGGCCAGCGGGTGCTGCTCAAGCACTCCACCCGCACCGTCCAGGCCGTGGTGCGGGAGATCACCAGCCGGCTCGACCTCGACACCGTGGCCCCGGTGGCGGCGGACGACCTCGCGCTGAACGACATCGGACGGGTGTCGCTGCGGCTCGCCGCCCCGGTGCTGGCCGAGGACTACGCGGCCAACCGCAGCGGCGGCGCCTTCCTGCTGATCGACCCCCAGACCGCCCGGACCCTGGCCGCCGGCATGGTGCGCGGCCACACCGTGTTCGGGGACAGGTTCGGCGACGCCTGGGACTGGCAGATCTGATGCCCGGACCCGACCTCGTCCTGGCCCTGCACGGCACCGCCAAGCCCGAAGGCAGGCAGCTGGCGAGCAACCTGCTGCTCGCGGTCGCCGCCCGGCTGCCCCGGGTGACGGTCCACCTGGGCTGGGCGGACGTGCTGACGCCCACCCTCACCGAGACGCTCACCGGTCTGGGCCGCGCGGTGGTCGTGCCCTGCTTCCTGACCCCCGGCTACCACGTCGCCTCCGACCTGCCGGCCGCGGTGCGGGCCGCCGGCGGGCGGGCCCGGCTCACCCCCCTGCTC
>JAEYNS010000320.1 GCA_023412435.1 Actinomycetes bacterium
CCGCTGCAGCGCCGGCGAGGAAGTCGTCGGCCACCGTCCGCGCGGCGGGGGTCAGCTCGTCGAGGCTCGCGATCATCGGGCACCTCCCAGGATCGTGGACATGGACTTCGAGATCGAGGTGAAGGCGGCGGCCATCGACGCCAGCCGTTCCCGTCCGCTGTCGGTGAGCGCGTAGTACTTCCGGGGCGGCCCGACCGGCGACTCCTGCCACGTCGTGCTGACGACGTCGGCGGCGGCGAGGCGTGCGAGCAGCGGGTAGACGGTTCCCGCGGTGATCGCGAGCGCGGGGTACCCGGCGAGGTCCTCGACCAGCTGGGAACCGTACCGCGGCCGGCTGGCGAGCAGCCCAAGGATCGCCAACTCGACCAGTCCCTTGCGGAACTGGGAGGCCCAGGCGTCACGTTCGTTCGGCATGGCCCCATGGTATAGCCAGCTACTATGTATTACAAGCATCTTGGCCACAACAGCTCCCAGGCCGACGCAGGACCCGTGCTGCCGAGCGAACCCGTCACTCGATGCGGGCTGGTGTCATCGGGCCACCCGGACGCCCGGCGACCGCCGGACGGCCTTGCTGTAGCCCGGTTTGGTGGCACTCACCCGCACGGTCAGGGTGTGGCGGCGGTCCGCCGCCTTCACCCGGTACGACCTGCCGGTGGCACCAGCGATGGCCTTGCCGTCGCGGTACCAGCGATAGCTGTAGGACAGCTTGCCCGGCCCCCAGCCGGTGCGAGAGGCGGTCAGGGTCTTGCCCGTCGTGGCGGTGCCGGCGATCGTCACGCCGGTGGTGGTGAGTGTCCCCCGCTTGATGGTGGTGGTCGAGGCCGACGTCCTGGCGCGGGTGGTGTAGCCGGCTCGCGAGGCGGTGATCCTGACCGTGAACCGATCGCCCAGGTCGGACGCCTTGAGGGTGTAGCTGCCGCGGGTGGCGCCGGAGACGGCCTTGCCGTTGCGGTACCACTGGTAGCGCAGCGTGCTGCCCGCCGGCCACGTGGTGCTCGCTGTCAGGGTCCTGCCCACCGCCCGGGTTCCGCCGATGGTCGGCGCGACATTGGCGAACGCGGCCGCGGTGGGCCGGACCGACGGTGTGACGACGGTGACCGGGGTGTAGCCCGGCCTGGTGCCTGTGATTACGGCACGAATCGAGCGGGACACGTCGGCGGCGGCGAGTCGGTACCGGGCGGCGGTCGCACCGGCGATGGCGAGTCCGTCGCGCTGCCACTGGTAGCTGAAGGTGACGCCGTGGAACCAGGTGGTGCCCGGGTACGCCTCGAGGTCTGTGTCCGTGCTGAGCGGGCCGTACCGCCGGATCTCTGGCTGCGGGGTGGCGTCATGCTGCGGCGGGCCGATGAGAACCGGCTGCGTCTCGGGCAGGACGACCGTCTCGGGCACCAGTGAGGCTCCGCTCAGGTGCACTGTCGCGGAGAGCCGGGCCCCGATGTCCGCAGCGGTGGGCAGGTAGCTGCCGTCGTGAGCGCCTTCGATAGCAGCGCCGTCGCGGAACCACTGCACGTGACGGTCGACAGTCCCATCGGCCTGGACCAGCACCATCGTGTGAACGGCGGTGCCGACAACAGGTTGCTCGGCGCTGAGGTATCCCTGCGTCCTGACCGTGATCCGCCCGAGCGCCGTGATGGTGCCGACGGAGTGGTCGGTCTCGGGTGCCAGATCGATGACCGATGCGGCGGTCTCGTCGAGGGTGGCCGGCCACCAGTGCGTCCGGTGATCGCCGTACGGGTCGGCGGGGTGCACCTGAAGCCGGTAGCGCCCCGCCCGCAGCCCGCGAAGCGCGAACTCGCCGTCGGCTGCAGACCTGGCGCTCTCGGTCCAGGTCCACTGTGCAGCGTCGTCCGGGTCCTGCCGGTGCGCGCTGATCGAGTACCCGTCCAGCGCCTGGCCCGCGCGGCCCAGGAGACGGCCAGTGATCGAGGAAGCCGCGAACAGCGTGGCGTCGATGCCGGTGAGCGCGTCCCCGGCGTCGACCCGGACCGACCCCGCGTGGCCGCGGTGCTCCGCGTCCGGCCACCAGACGTCGATCCAGCGGCCGCCGCGCGGGCCCTTGAGATTGACCTCGTACTCCCCCGGCTGGAGCGCGATGGCCTGGTACTCGCCGTTCGCATCGGCGCTGATCGACAGCGGGAACTGCTGATCGCCACGATGGAGGTCGATCTCGGCGCTCGCCAATGGAGTGCCGTCGGCTGCCGTCACCCGTCCGCTGATGCTCGCTCCCTTGACCATGGCGATGCTTGCGTCGAACGGTGGATCGCCCTCGCCGAGGTCAATGGCAACGGCCGCATTCCAGCTGAGCCCGCCACCCCAGAAGGTGGTGAGGTGGCTGCTGACGTAAGGACGGGCGTACTGCAGCGTGTACCTGCCGGGCTCGATCCCCCTCAGCGTGAAGACACCCTCGTCGTCGGTGGTCCCGACCGCCGCCGAGTTGAACTTCCACCCCTCGACCTCGCCCAGCCAGGCATGGGCGGTGACCGCCACACCGGCCATCGGTTCACCCCCGGCGCCGGTCACGGTTCCGTGGAAGGCGACCGGAGGCGGCGGGTCCGGTTCGGCGGCCGACGCCTGGCCGACGACGGCCGGAGACACCGCCAGCCAGACCACCAGCGGCGCGAGCAGTACGACGAGCCCGGCGCGGACGCCTCCCAGGTTCACGGCACACATTGTGGGGGCTGGGCGGACTCCGCGGGTCCCCATCGCCAGATTCCCGCTCGGTGCGCCATCCGCTCGCGCCCGAGTCGCTCAGGTCTGCCGGAATCCGTCCGTGGTGCCGAGGTCGAGCCCGGCGACCGGGCCGATCACGGTGGTCGCCGGCGTGCCGATTCCCGCCTCCGCGACGACAGCCGGCAGGTCGGCCAGAGTGCTGCGGATCACCCGCGCGTCGGGCTGGCCGGCCTTCTCCACCACCAACGCCGGGGTGTCGGCCGACATCCCGCGCCGGACGAGGCCGGCGCACACCTCGGGCAGCGTCGCGACGCCCATCAGGATCACGAGGGTGGTGCCGCTGCGGGCCAGTGCAGCCCAGTCGACGGTCGAGTCCGGGGAGTCTGGCCCGACGTGCGCGGAGACCACGGTGAACCCCTGGCTGAGGCCGCGGTGGGTCAACGGCACCCCGGCCAGGGCGGGTGCTGCTGTCGCCGCGCTGACCCCCGGGATCACCCGCACCGCGACGCCCGCCGCGCGGCAGGCGAGCGCCTCCTCACCGCCCCTGCCGAAGACGAACGGGTCGCCACCCTTGAGGCGCACCACGCGCCTGCCGGCGCGGGCGTGCTCAACCAGCAGCCGGTTGATCTCGTCCTGGGGCGTGGCCCTGCCGCGAGGCAGCTTGCCGACATCGATCAGGACGGCGTCTCCCGGTGCCTGATCCAGCACCGGGAGGGGGGCGAGGTGGTCGTAGAGCACGACCTCGGCCTCTCGCAGCGCGGCCAGCCCCGCCACCGTGATGAGGCCCGGATCACCGGGCCCGCCGCCGACCAGGGTGACCACGCCCTGCCTCGCGGGCTGCTCTATCGACTGCATCGCGGCAGCCTAGCCGTCGCCACCGCCCTCGCCCGGCTTGTCCTTCGGCTTGTCCTTCGGCTTGTCCTTGGGCTTGTCCTTGCCCGTACCGTCGGACACCCTGATGGCGATCGCGCTGAGTTTCGGAGCCCGTCCGGACGGGTCCGTCCCCAGGACCGTACCCTTGCGGGCCTTGGACTTGACCTCGTCGAGGTAGCTGGCGAAGCCGGCCCTGGCCAGCACCGAACGGCACCCGCCCACGCTCATGCCCTTGCAGCTCGGGACGCTGCGCCACTCCCCGCGCAGCACCGACTCCGGCGGATTCTTGAACCTGGTCTTCGGGTAGTCCTTGATCGCGGTGGCGAACGCCGGGCGCAGCAGCCGCTGGCCTGCGTCACCGCCGGAGAACCCGGTCAGGAAGGTGCCGGACGCGGGTAGCCGGGTGTAGCGAAGGTAGCTCGGCCTGCGGTCCCAGAACTTGCGGTACTTGGGGTTGCTGTCATAGGAGATGACCGCCGCAGCCGCCAGTTCCGGGGTGTAGCCGACCGTCCAGATCGCCCGGTTGTCGGGAACGGTCCCCGTCTTGCCGGCCATCTGCACCCCGGGAACCTTCGCACTCCGTGCGGTGCCACCGGTGAACGGGCCCTGGAAGATCTTGTTCATCGCGTCGGCGACGTCCTTGGAGAGCACGCGCTTGCAGTTGGCGGAGGGCACCTCCAGGCTCTCGCCGTCGCGGGTCTTGATCGACTTCAGGATCACGGGGTTGCACCGGACCCCGCGGTTGGCGAACGTGGCATAGGCCTCGACCAGCGAGAGCGGCGTCACCTCGACAGCGCCGAGGGTGAAGGACGGGATGGCGTGGTACTCCTTCACCAGGTCCTTGCCCATCGACATCTCGAGCCCGAGCCGCTTGGCCATCTTCACCGAGTCGCAGACCCCGACGGCCTGGATCAGCTGCGCGAAGTAGGTGTTCACCGAGCTGCGGACCCCGTCGAACAGGTTCATCCGTCCCGACGGGCTGGCGTTGACGACGTCCCATTCCTTCTGGCGGAAGGGCCCGTCGCACGAGGTGAACACCTCGCCCCCGAAGCTCATCCTCGGCTTGGCGTTGAACTTGCCGTACGCGCCCATGCCCTTCTCAAGGGCGGCCGCCGCGACGAAGGCCTTGAAGGTTGAGCCGCCCTGATAGCCGTCGGCGCCGCCCATCGCGTGGTTCACCGCGTAGTTGTAGAAGGTCTCGCCGTTCTTCTTGCCCATCCTGGTGCGGTTCTGCGCCATCGCCACGATCTGGCCGGTCCTGGGCTCGAGGATCACGATCACCGAGACGACAGGGTCCTTGGCGGCGATCATCTTCCGGATCGTCTTCTCCGCCTTGCGCTGCGCCTTCGGGTCGATCTGGGTGCGGATCGTCAGCCCGCCGCGCAGCACCCGGTCGCGACGCTCCTCCTCGGTGGCGCCGAGGCTCTCCGTCTTCAGCAGGGTTCGCCAGGCGTAGTCGCAGATGAACGGGAACTCGGCGTTGGCGCAGCCGAGCTTGTACTCACGCACCTTCTTGGGATCGAAGTCGACCGCCTTCGCCTCGTCGGCCTCCGCCCTGGTGACCACCCCGAGTTCGGCCATCCGGTCCAGCACGTTGTTGCGGCGCTCCAGCGCCACCCGCGGGTAGCGGACGGGATTGGTGGTCACAGGGTTGCGCACCAGGCCGGCCAGCATCGCCGCCTGCGGCAGATCCAGCTTCGCGGCCGCCACGCCGAAGTAGTGCCGGGCCGCCGCCTCGACGCCGTAGGCGCCGTCGCCGTAGTAGGAGATGTTGAGGTAGCGCTCCAGGATCTCGTCCTTGGTGAACCGGCGCTCCAGCGCCATCGCGAACCTGAGCTCCCTGATCTTGCGCGCCACCGTGTTCTCGGTCGCCTTGGCGCGGGCGAGCGCGTCCCCGTCCCGCTCGGCGGCGCTGACCAGCACCAGCCTGACGTACTGCTGGGAGATGCTCGACGC
>JAEYNS010000312.1 GCA_023412435.1 Actinomycetes bacterium
CCCTTGTCCCGGTCGGCAGCGTCGCCGAGGCGGACGCCGAGATCGCCGCCCTCCGCAAGCGCTACTGGGACGCCCGGCACCACTGCGTGGCCCTGGTGGTCGGCAGCCACGCCGACCAGCAGCGTTCCTCCGACGACGGCGAGCCGTCGGGGACGGCCGGCGTGCCGATGCTCGAGGTGCTGCGGCAACGCCACCTGACCGACCTGGTCGCGGTGGTCACCCGGTACTTCGGCGGGGTCCTACTGGGCGCGGGCGGGCTGGTGCGGGCCTACTCGTCAGCCGTCTCCGAGGCGCTGGACGCCGCCCGGCTCGTCCGCCGCCGGGTGCTCACCGCGGTGACCCTCGACGTGCCGCACGCCGAGGCCGGCCGGCTGGACAACTGGCTGCGGGAGTGGACGGGCGCCCACGACGGGGTGCTGGACGAGCCCAGCTACGCCGATGTCGCCCGGTTCGGCCTGCTGGTGCCCCCCGACCTGCTCGGACAGTTCACCGAGGACGTCGCCGCCTTCTCCGCCGGGGCACTCGTCCCGGTGGCGGGGCAGGACCGGATCGCCGACCTACCCGGCTGACCCGGAGGCCAGCCGGGAGCGGGCGTAGCCGGCAAGCTCGGCGACCCCGTCTCCTGCCCGTTTCGGCACGATCAGCGCCTCCTGCGGCCCGACGAACAAGAACACGTGGCGCGGCGTCTCCGCCACCCGTTCCAGCCGCTCCCAGCCGACCTCGGCGCGGCTGGCCCTCGCCGCCTCGGTGACCTGCTGCTCGTCCCAGGAGAGGGTCGTCGCGCCGGTGCGTCCCAGCCCGGACGTGCTCGCGAGCCGCTTCAGCCGCGAGGTCACCGACCAGCGGTGGAACCCCGGCCAGGTGAACCACAAGACCGCGGCCCCCACCGCGGCGGCGAGCAGCGAGGCGAGCAGGTTGCGCTCCATCACCCACAGCGTGATCCCGACCGCCAGCGGCACCACGGTGGCGCCGATCAGGCGCACCCGCCGGGCCTGGTCGGCGTACGGCGGCAACGCGGTCGCGACGAACTGGTTGAAGGCCAGGTAGTCGTCACTGGTCAGGGAGTACGCCAGCCGTCCCACCGGCTCACCGTCCCGCCGTGTAGCGCAGCGGATTGGGCCGGCACGGCGCCTCGGTGGCGATCTTCATCGGCGCGATCCGTCCCTCCTCCCGCAGCCGGTACAGGTGGGGCACCACCCGGTCCCGCAGCGAATAGGGGTCGATGGTGTTGAGGTAGATCTTGGTGGCCCCCTCGAAGCCCGCGACGGTGGAGACCCGCCACTTCAACATCACCCGCCAGGGCATCGGCAGGTCGGAGTCGATCGGACGGTAGTGCCACTCCTCGTTGGAGGGCACCGCCACCCCGGTGGCGGCGTGCATGGCGTGGATCATGTCGGACATGGCAGCCAGTTCGTGCGGCTCGTGGTCCCACGGGTCGCAGTGCTGCGACTTGGAGTAGATCTCGATCGTCGGGTAGCGGTGCCCGAAGCCTGCGAAGGCCAGCGCGTGGTCGTTCTCGGCGATCACGAGGTTCTGGTACGCGGCGTAGTTGGCGCCGTGCTCGTTGAAGATGCCGGGGTTGGTGCGCAGCCGGTGCAGCACCTGCTCGTGCTGGACGCCGCGCTCGTCGATGGCGACCAGCTGCTTGTGCAGGTGGTCGAAGGACGCCCCGGCCGGCCGGAGCCAGTTCTGGAAGACCGCCACATAGCGGGCGTACCGGTTGAGGTCGAACAGCCCGCGCACCGACTCGACGGTGAACTCGGTGAACCGCAGGTGCTCCTCGGGGGTGAGCGTGCCGGAGGAGGCGAGCTGGGTGTTGGCGGTGGCCCCGGCGATGTAGTGCCGGCGGGCGACGATCACGTCGGGGCCGCCGCCGAAGAAGCCGGACGCCGCCGCGATCTGACCCTCCTCGCCGAGGGCGTCGATCTCGTCGTCCGTGCGGCCGCCGGCCCGCAGCTTGGCGCGGACGACGGCCAGCACGTGGGCACGTCCGGCTTCCGAGCGCAGGTAGGACTCCTTGCGCTCGCGAACCAGCACCGGCAGTTCGTAGCCGTAGTTGTGGTGCCAGTACTCGAAGGAGAGGATCTCGAACAGGTTGGGGATCCGCCGGAACTCGGCCACCGACTCGTTCAGCGCCTCCGCGGGGGTCCGGTACCAGGTGTCCCAGCCGCCGTCGGGCGTCCGCACCACCCGCGACTTCTCCGGCGGGGTCTCCAGGTAGCGCTGCTCGCAGAAGGCGCAGTGGCGGCCGTGCTGGGTCGGGTCGAGCGGTACCGGGTCGGGCAGGTGGGTGCCGAGCGGACGGTTCCCGCGGCCCGTCACCGTCCACACCTCGGTTCCGGTGAACGGATTGAGCTGCTTCACGGTTCCGTCCCGCATCCGGGTCAGCCAGTCCGGCTCCCGCTGGTACGGCTGCAGCATGCACCCTCTCCTCCACGCGCGATCCCCACCACAGGCACCCTAACCCCCGGCGGCTTCGGGTTCGGGGAGCCGCGACGGGGATGCAACCGGATCGCCACCCGGTGCGTCCAAGTGGTCGCACAACCGTCAGAAAGGCACTCGATGTCCTCCCATCCCGCTCCTTGCATGACCGCTCCGGAGATCTTCCAGCACCCCTTGGTGGAGGACGCAACCGGGAGCGGCCGAGGCGGCCAGCTGGAGGCCCACCGACTGCAGGCCAGGGCGATCGAACAGTGCGGCGCCTGCCCGCTGGCCCAGCGGTGCCTCTACTCGGCCGTCGTCGAGCACGACGTGGCAGGGGTGGCGGGCGGCACCACGCAGGCCCAGCGCGCCAGGATCCGGCGGCTGCTCGGCATCGAGCTCGAGCCGGAAGACCTCGGCGAGTTCGCCGGCACCACCCGCGAGGGGAGCCGGCTCTCACAGGACGAGGTGCTGAGGCTGCGCCGGGCACACCCCGAGGCGAGCCTCGAGACGCTCGCCGAGCGGCTGGGGTGCTCGCTGTCGACCGTGAAGCGCCACCTGCGCAGGGCGCGGGCCCAGGCCATGAGCACTCC
>JAEYNS010000341.1 GCA_023412435.1 Actinomycetes bacterium
GTTCACGCCCGCGGCCTGCACCCGGATCCGCACCTGGCCGGGACCTGCCTGGGGCTCGGGCACCTCGGCGACCTCGAGCACCTCCGGCCCGCCGTACCTGGCGTACTGCACAGCCCGCATCGCCGGCCCCCTCCCCGCTGCGCACACTCTAGGCAGCGGTGTCGGCCGGTGGTCCGGCGTCCCGTCGCCGGGCGGTGAACCGGCTGATCCCGAGCCCGGCCAGGATCCCGACGTGGCCGATCACCGCTACCGCGACGAGCGGGAACCAGAGCTTGTTGCCCCAGAAGAGCCCGAGGCTGTCGCCGCCGGTGATGGGCTCGGGGATCACCAGCCAGACGGCGAGGCAGACCAGCACGGTCACCCAGTCGTACCCCCGGCGGAACCCGAGCACGGCCCCGGTGGCGAAGGTGAGCACCGGCACCACCGCGTAGAGGTAGGTGACGGCGAGGCTCTTGAACGCGATGCTGTCGAGGAGGCAGCCGCCGCCGCGGTCGCAGGCGGCCCAGGCGAGCAGGAGCGCCCAGAACGCGGCGTAGCCGGCCACGACGACCGCGGCGTACGGCCAGGAGCTGAGGACGCGACGCACGGTGACTCCTAGAGTTGGTTGACCAGCAGGTAGGCGACCAGCCACAGCAGGCCGAAGAAGGCGCGCGTGGCCAGGACCAGTCCCGCTACGGCGGCAGGGGTGAGCCGGGGACGCTGGGCGCGCTCGAGGTCGCGGGCGTAGTCGGCGGGGTCGCCGAGTCGGGCCAGCGCCTGCCGGACCGCGTCGGGGTGGTCGGCGCCGGCCGCCACCGCCTCCTCGTACCGGCTGAGGGCGTGCTCGTACAGTTCGGCGGACGCCTCCCGACGGCGGCGGCGCTGCGGGATCGCCGCGGTGGCCGCGCGGGCGTAGCCGGCCAGTTCGGGGATCTCAGGCATCCTCGCCACCTCCCGAGCCCAGCACCGCGTCGATCCCGCCGGCGAAGGCCCGCCACTCGGCCCCCCGTTCGGCCAGTTCGCCGCGTCCGCTCGCGGTGATCGCGTAGTACTTGCGCTTGCGTCCCACCTCGGAGTCGCTCCAGTAGGAACGCAGGTGGCCCTCCCGCTCCAGCGAGTGCAGGACGGGGTAGAGCGACCCCTCACCGAACCGGAAGGCGCCGCGGGAGGCGTCGTGGAGGGTCTTGATCATTTCGTAGCCGTACAGGTCGTCGTCCTCCAGCAGGCGCAGCACGAGCAGGGGGAGTGTCCCCTTGAGCAACTGCTTGTCGATCGTCACCCGCACCCCCTTCCTCCATGCCTCGCATACCAAGGTATCGGTATCCGAGGCATGAGGGAAGGGGGGCGGGCCGGATTCGTCCCGAGATCCGTCCCGGATGCCCCCGCGGACGCCGCTGCAGGGCAGATGCGGGGTTTTGGTGGAGCGGTGTCGGTGGGGGTAGACTCGACCCTTGCATGACCTGCGCAGGCAGTCGCGTGCGTCCACATCACGTTCACGTTAGGGAGTAATGGCGAAGAAGGAAGGCGCCCTCGAACTCGAGGGAACCGTCGTCGAAGCCCTGCCCAACGCCATGTTCCGGGTGGAACTGGCCAACGGGCACAAGGTTCTCGCGACCATCAGCGGCAAGATGCGGCAGCACTACATCCGCATCATCCCCGCCGACCGTGTCGTCGTCGAACTGTCCCCCTACGACCTGAGCCGTGGCCGCATCGTCTTCCGGCATCGGTAAGCCACCGCATATCAACCACCACCTGTCGAGTCGGGGGACGCCCCCGTGCCCGGCGATGAGTCAGAAAGTTGCTCGATGAAGGTTCAGCCGAGCGTCAAGAAGATCTGTGACAAGTGCAAGGTGATCCGCCGGCACGGTCGCGTGATGGTGATCTGCGACAACCCGCGCCACAAGCAGCGCCAGGGCTGAGAGATCGACCCTGGCCCGCCCCCGTCCTGAGCATTCCGCAGGGCTGTCGCGGGACGCGGAACACCGGACGCACCCCGTCCGCACAACTGAATCCGGGCCACGGCCCACGAATCCGGGCTTCGGCCCAATCAGAACGTGATAGCACCATCGGGATCCTTCCCGATGTCACCCCCGGTCGGAGGCCGGGGCCCACGCCAGGCGGCGAGGGGACGCATCACGCCAGACACCTCCGCGGGCCGCAAGCCCGACAGTGAAAGGTATACCGCCTGATGGCACGCCTCATCGGGGTTGATCTGCCGCGCGAGAAGCGGCTGGAGATCGCCCTCACCTACATCTTCGGCATCGGTCGCACCCGTGCCGCGGAGACCCTGAAGGCCACTGGTATCAGTGGCGACATCCGTGTCCACCAACTCACCGACGAGCAGCTGGTCGCCCTGCGTGACCACATCGAGGCGAACTACGAGACCGAGGGTGACCTGCGCCGCAGCGTCGCCGCGGACATCCGTCGCAAGATCGAGATCGGCTCCTACCAGGGCCGTCGTCACCGTATGGGCCTCCCCGTCCGTGGTCAGCGCACCCGGACCAACGCCCGTACCCGCAAGGGCAAGAAGAAGGCCGTCGCCGGGAAGAAGAAGGCCCGCTGACGCGGCCGGTAGGACACAGGAGAGACTGAGAACATATGGCTACTGCAGGCCGCACGGCGAGCCAGAAGGCTGCCGCCAAGACCAAGCTTCGCCGCAAGGAGAAGAAGAACGTCGTCGCCGGACAGGCGCACATCAAGAGCACGTTCAACAACACGATCATCTCGATCACCGATCCCTCGGGCGCCGTGATCGCATGGGCCTCTGCCGGCACCGTCGGCTTCAAGGGCTCCCGCAAGTCCACCCCGTTCGCCGCCGGCATGGCCGCTGAGGCCGCCGGTCGCCGCGCCATGGAGCACGGCATGAAGCGCGTGGACGTCTTCGTGAAGGGTCCCGGTTCCGGCCGGGAGACCGCCATCCGTTCGCTGGGCGCGACCGGCCTCGAGATCGGCCCGATCTCCGATGTCACCCCCGTCCCGCACAACGGCTGCCGGCCGCCGAAGCGTCGCCGCGTCTGACACCGAGCTAGAGAGGATTTGCACCCATGGCCCGTTACACCGGCCCCATCACCAAGAAGTCCCGTCGGCTCGGTACCGACCTGGTGGGCAACGACAAGGCGTTCGAGCGTCGCGCGTACCCCCCGGGCATGCACGGCCGCGGCCGCACCAAGGAGAGCGAGTACCTGCTCCAGCTTCGCGAGAAGCAGAAGGCCCGCTTCGCCTACGGCGTGCTGGAGAAGCAGTTCCGCCGCTACTACGAGGAAGCCAACCGGCTCGCCGGCAAGACCGGTGACAACCTGTTGATCATCCTCGAGTCCCGGCTCGACAACGTCATCTACCGCGCCGGCTTCGCCTCGACGCGTCGCCAGGCCCGCCAGCTGGTGGTCCACGGCCACTTCCTGGTCAACGGCCAGAAGGTGAACGTCCCGAGCTACCGGGTGAGCGCCTACGACGTGATCGACGTCAAGCCCGCCTCGCTCAACGTGTACCCGCTCGTGGTCGCCCGCGAGACCCACCACGAGCGCGTGGTTCCGGCCTGGCTCACCGTGCGTCCCAACAAGATGCGCATCCTCGTGCACCAGCTGCCGACCCGCGAGCAGATCACCATCGACGTCAGCGAGCAGCTGATCGTCGAGCTCTACTCCAAGTAGTAACGACCCACCCGTGACCCGGGCGCAGCCGCGCCCGGGCACACCACTAGTCACCGTCAAATAGCGGGCGGTGGAGAGGAATCACATGCTCATCGCACAGCGTCCGATCCTGTCCGAAGAGGTGGTCGAGGAGTTCCGGTCCCGGTTCGTCATCGAGCCGCTGGAGCCGGGCTTCGGCTACACCCTCGGCAACTCGCTGCGTCGCACCCTGCTGTCGTCCATCCCGGGCGCGGCCGTCACCAGCATCAAGATCGAGGGCAACCAGCACGAGTTCTCCACAGTCGAGGGCGTGGTGGAGGATGTCACCGAGATCGTCTTGAACCTCAAGCAGTTGGTGCTCTCCTCCGAGGAGGACGAGCCGGTGGTCATGTACCTGCGCAAGTCGGGTGCGGGTGCCGTGACCGCCGCCGACATCGCCCCGCCGGCCGGGGTCGAGATCCACAACCCCGACCTCCACATCGCGACCCTCAACGACTCGGGCAAGCTCGAGATGGAGCTTGTCGTCGAGCGGGGTCGTGGCTACGTGTCGGCCGTCCAGAACAAGAACCCGGACGCCGAGATCGGCCGGATCCCCGTGGACTCGATCTACAGCCCGGTGCTCAAGGTTACCTACAAGGTGGAGGCCACCCGCGTTGAGCAGCGGACGGACTTCGACCGCCTGATCGTCGACGTCGAGACCAAGTCCTCGATCCTGCCGCGCGATGCCGTCGCGTCGGCGGGCAAGACCCTTGTGGAGCTGTTCGGGCTGGCCCGTGAGCTCAACGCCGACGCCGAGGGCATCGAGATCGGCCCGTCGCCGGTCGACGAGCAGATGGCTGCCGACCTGGCGCTGCCGGTCGAGGAGCTCAAGCTCACCATGCGCTCGTACAACTGCCTCAAGCGCGAGGGCATCCACACCGTCAGCGAGCTGGTCTCCCGCTCCGAGCAGGACCTGCTGGACATCCGCAACTTCGGCTCCAAGTCGATCGAGGAGGTCAAGCTGCGGCTGCACGAGATGGGCCTCTCGCTGAAGGACAGCGCCCCGGGGTTCGACCCGCTGGCCGCCCTTGGTCGCTATGACGCGACCGACGACTTCGACGATCAGTACTGATCAACCCACATCAGGAGAACACGACAATGCCACAGCCCACGAAGGGCCCCCGTTTCGGCGGTAGCCCCGCCCACCAGCGGATCATCCTCGCCAACCTGGCCACCCAGCTGTTCCAGCACGGGAAGATCACCACCACCGAGGCCAAGGCGAAGCGCCTGCAGCCGCTGGCGGAGCGGCTGATCAGCAAGGCCAAGCGGGGCGACCTGCACAACCGGCGGCTGGTGCTGCAGACGGTGACCGACAAGGGCGTGGTGCACGTCCTGTTCACCGAGATCGCGCCGAAGCTCGCCGAGCGCGAGGGTGGCTACACCCGGATCACGAAGATCGGGCCGCGCAAGGGCGACAACGCCCCGATGGCGGTCATCGAGATCGTGACCGAGTCGGTGGAGGATTCCCGCAAGGCCAAGGCGAAGGGCAGCGCCAAGAAGGCCGAGCCGGACAAGAAGGCGCCGGCCGCCAAGAAGACCAAGAAGGCTGAGGAGACCGCCGCGGTCGAGGCTGTCGCCGACGAGACCGCATCCGAGGAGGCCGCCGCTGAGGAGGTCGCCGCCGAGGAGCCCGCCGCCCAGGAGGAGGCCGCAGAGGCCGCCGGCGAGGGCGACGAGGCCCCGGACGCCAAGGCCTGACCTCTGGTCTGACACCGCTGACAGCGCCGCCCGTCCGTTGACGGGCGGCGCAGTGGCGTCTGGTGGCAAAGCTTCCGCTTTCGGCTGCGGCGGGCTGTCCCGCGCGAGGCGGTGTGGGCGATGATCCCTGCATGGGGGGAGAACGCCTGACCTTGTCGATCAGTGGTGAGCTGGCCGAGGCGATCCGCACGGCAGCCGGTGCAGCCGGGGTGAGCCCCGCGCAGTGGGTGGGCGCAGTGGTGTCCGAGCGGCTGGCCGGTGAGGGCCGGCAGCCCGCGCCGCCAGCCGCTCGGTGGCCCGAGCAGGAC
>JAEYNS010000023.1 GCA_023412435.1 Actinomycetes bacterium
GCCCCGGGGACCGTCCGGCCCCCGGGGCGGCCTGGTCACTGCGCGGTCGGGTCCAGCGACACGTTGGCGGTGTCGCCCTCCTCCTCGCGTCCCGGGGTCCGCAGGTTCCACTTGCGGATCGCGAACCGGAACAGGAAGTAGTAGATGACGGCGAACACGAGGCCCTGGACGATCAGCAACCACGGCATGGTGCCGATGTTCCAGTTCAGCGCGAAGTCGAACAGACCCGCGGAGAAGCCGAAGCCCATCTTCGCCCCGATCAGGTTCGCCACCGCCAGCGAGACGCCGGTGAGCACGGCGTGGATCACGTAGAGCGGCCAGGCCACGAACATGAAGGCGAATTCCAGCGGCTCGGTGACACCGGTCAGGAACGCGGTGAGCGCCACCGAGAGCATGATGCCGCCGACCAGCTTGCGGTTCTCCGGCTTCGCCTCCTGCCAGATCGCGATCGCGGCAGCGGGCAGCGCGAACATCATGATCGGGAAGAAGCCCGACATGAACGTGCCGGCGGTCGGGTCGCCGGCCAGGAACCGGGCGATGTCGCCGTGGACGACCGAGCCGTCCGGCTTCGTGAACTCGCCGATCAGGAACCACGGCGGGTTGTTGAGGATGTGGTGCAGGCCCAGCGGGATCAGCAGCCGGTTCAGGGTGCCGTAGACGAAGCCACCGACGACGGCGTTCTGGGCCACCCAGTTGCCCACCCCGGTCAGGCCGGCGTTGAACGCCGGGTACACGAAGGCGAGCAGGACGGCGAGCACGATCGCTGCCAGCGCGGTGATCATCGGCACGAACCGCCGACCGCCGAAGAAGGCCAGGTAGGGCGGCAGCTGGATGCGGTAGTACCGCTGCCACAGCCAGCCGGAGATCAGGCCGATCAGGATGCCGCCGAGGACGCCGTAGTTGATGACTGTCTGGACGCCGCTCTCGCTGACCGGCAGGCCGATCACCGGCGACATCGCGTCCCCGACGCCCTTGAAGACCAGGTAGCCGACGACCGCGGCCAGCGCCGTCGAGCCGTCCGCCTTGCGCGCGATGCCGATGGCCACACCGACCGCGAACAGCAGCGGCAGGTTGGCGAACAGCGCATTGCCGGCGGCTCCGATCACCGAGGCGACCGGGCCCCAGCCCAGGCCGTTGGCACCCAGCAGGTCGTCCTGGCCGAGCCGCAGCAGCAGGGCTGCCGCCGGCAGGGAGGCGATCGGGAGCATGAGGCTGCGGCCGAACTTCTGAATCGGCGCGAGGTTGAACCGTCCCGCCTTCTCTACTTCATTGCTTGTCACGCGAGATTTCCTCTCCTTGGGGGGTGTAGCTGGAGGGGAGCATTGCGCTCCTGAGCTCCATGTGCAGCTGGTAGCGGTCGCCCCGGTAGCGGGACACCACTTCCTCGACGGGACGACCGGACGCGCTGGAGTGGCGGCGGAAGACCAGCAGGGGGGTGTGGATCGGAGCGGCGAGCAGGTCGGCCATCTCGGCCGACGCGCTCTCGCCCCACAGGACCTGCACTGCCTTGTCGATCCACAGTCCGTAGTCCTCACCGAGGATCCGGTAGAGGGATTCCCTCTCCAGGTCGTGCTGGTCGAGGTCGGGCAGTGCGGGCCCGGGGTACCAACCGTCCTCGTGCGCTATCGGTTGGCCGTCGGCGAGCCGGATCCGGGTGATCCGCCACGCCTTGTCGGTCGGCGCAAGGCCGAGTGCCGCCGCCACCTCTGCCGGTGGACGACGCAACCCGACGCCGAGCAGCCGGGTCGAGGGCGTCAGCCCCCGCCGGCGCATGTCGGTGGTGAACGACGCCAGGTGCAGCGTCGACTCCACCCGGGGTCGCAGGGCGAACGTCCCAAGGCCCTGGGTCCGCTGCAGCAGGCCGTCGGCCACCAGGCCGTCGATAGCCTTGCGGACCGTGGCCCGGGACACCCCGTAGCCCAGCATCAGCTCCCGCTCGGAGGGGATCGCCTGGCCCGGCACGCAGAGCGCGACGATCCGGTCCCGGAGCTGGAGGTGCTTCGGCACCGGCCCGGTGAAGAGTGCCTCTTCCGCCACGGCTGACCCCACTGGTCTCGACATGTTCGTACTGGTACGTACCAGTTCGCGACCATCATGCTAACGTACGGAGCAGGTGTCAAGGGCGACGCCGCACCCCGCGAGAGAGGACCCTGATGGCAAGCAAGGCAGAGCAGATCGTCGCCGGGCTCGGCGGCGCTGACAACATCGACGAGATCGAGGCCTGCATCACCCGGTTGCGCACCGAGGTGAAGGATCCGGGCCGGGTGGACGAGGCGGCGCTCAAGGCCGCCGGTGCCCACGGTGTGCTCACCGCGGGGCGCGTGGTCCAGGTAGTGGTCGGACCCGAGGCCGATGTCCTCGCCGATGACATCGAGGACCTGCTGTGACCGCCGTGCTGGCCCCGTGCGCGGGCACCGTGATCGCCATCACCGAGGTCGAGGACCCGGTGTTCGCCGGCCAGATGGTCGGCCCCGGCGTCGGAATCCGGCCGGCCGAGGGCCGCGCCACGGTCGTCGCCCCGGTCTCGGGAACGATCGTCAAACTCCACCCCCACGCCCTCGCCATGGCGACCCCGGAGGGTGCGGGGATCCTGGTGCACCTGGGCATCGACACCGTCTCGCTGAACGGCGAGGGGTTCGAACTGCACGCCGCCGACGGGGCCACCATTTCCGCCGGCGACCCGGTGATCACCTGGGACCCTGCCGACATCGTGGCGCGCGGCTTCAGCAGCACGGTGATCGTCGTGGCGCTGGACCGTCCGGCCGACTCGGTCA